>CAVKHB010000019.1:1702-10888 GCA_963656005.1 Coriobacteriaceae bacterium | reverse complement strand
GGTCATAACAGAAAAACCTTGTTCCTTCAGACTTTTCTCTGAATTGGATTCTACCCTCTGGAGCTTCATTCAAAGCTTTCTCAAGCCGTGTTTGCAGTAATTTTAAAGATTTTAAGAGCTCTTTGAGTGTTTTGTTGACGCTGACTGGACCTTCCATGTACCAAGCTTATCCGAAAATGTTAGATTTTCAAGTAAAATCGGACAACCTTGTCCGAAAAGCACTTTTTTTTAAGCTTTTTCGGACAAGGCAATCTTGATAAACCTCAAGAAAGGAACAAAGAGCTTCAACAAGAGAGAATAATTACTTAATCAGAGCCTCTGCCTTAGCTGCAATATCTTCTGCTGTAAGATGGAAGGACTTTAAGAGATAGTCAAGTTTTCCAACTTCTCCAAATCTTTCACCTACGTTAACAAAGTCCATCTTTGTTGGATAAGTCTTAGCAAGATGAGCTGCAATTGCCTCTCCAACACCGCCAGCATAGCGGCAGTTTTCGCAAACAAGAATGTGTCCTGTTTCTTTAGCAGCCTTTTCAATAAGATCTGTATCCAAAGGCTTAATTGTATGAAGATCAATTAAGCGAGCCGATATTCCCTTGGAAGCAAGAAGCTCGTGTGCCTTTTCAGCTTCTCCAACAAGAGTTTCGCCGGTGGCAACTATTGTAAGGGCTGTTCCTTCTTTGAGAACAATACCCTTTCCAAGCTCAATTTTGGTTCCCACTGGATAACGGTGGGTAGCACCCTTTCTGCGAATTCTTGTATAAGAACTATGTCCGCTTTCGTAGGCTTGACGAACAAGCTCGTAACAGCTCTGAGTGTCTGATGGATCAAGCACAATGAGATCTGGAATGAGTCTCATAAGTCCAACATCCTCAAAGGGCATGTGAGTTCCGCCGTTGAGTTGTGCTGTTACGCCAGGGTCTGTACCAATAAGATGAACTCTTCTCTTTGCGTAGTTTACAGAGAGGAAGAACTGATCATAGGCTCTTCTAGAAGCAAAAACTCCAAAGGAGTGTGCAAAAGGAACGAAGCCCACGGAAGAAAGACCTGCTGCAACACCAACCATGTTAGCCTCTGCAATACCACAGTTGAAAGCACGGTCTGGGAACTGTTTGAAAAAGTTGGAACTTCCAAGGCAGCTAACAAGATCGGAATCTAAAAGGACAACCTCTGGATGCTCTGTGGCAAGGTCAAAGATAGCTGCATTCATTGCATCTCTCATGTTAGTGATATCGGATGTGTCTCTCATTTTGCACCTCCTAGAAGGGCTGCAATGGCCCTTTCTTCGTCTTCATGACTTACTGTCATGCTGTGGTTTGCCTTAATTCCTTCGCCTGGCAAGTAGCCCTTACTCTTTATGGTGTCAAGAATAATCATACTTGGTCTGTCTTTGGCGGCCTTGGCACACTGAATGGCGTGGTCAATTTGCTTAAAATCATGTCCAATGATTCTCTGAACGTGCCAGTTGAAGCCCAACCATCTGGTATCGATATTGTCCATGCAAATGATGTCTTCTGTGTAGCCATCCAGCTGCTGGCGGTTAAAGTCCGTGAAAGCAATGAGGTTGCCCAGTTTCTGCGTTGAAGCAAACTCTGCAGCTTCCCAAACCTGTCCTTCCTGACTTTCGCCATCCCCAAGCATCAAGTATGTATAGGAAGACTCCCCCTTAATCTTCTGTCCAAGAGCAATGCCAACTGCTGCGCTTGCACCTTGTCCAAGAGAACCGGTTGTGAAATCAATACCAGGGGTCTTAAGCATATCGCAATGGCTTGGAAGATTTGTTCCGCCCTGATTCAAGGTCATAAGCCATTCTTTTGGGAAATACCCTTTTTCTGCAAGAGTTGCATAAACGGCAGGACCTGCATGTCCTTTAGAGCACACAAATCTGTCTCTTCCTTCCATTGTGGGATTGTTTGGGTCAATGTTCATTTCATGAAAGTAGAGATAAGTAAGAACCTCAATGATAGACATTGAACCACCAATGTGACCATTACCAAGATGGGCTATTTCACGGATTGTAGAAACTCGCAAATCCGTAGCCTTAGCCTTCAAAGCCTCTAATGTTTGAGTATCAAGCATAGGTTATCCTCTCATGTGGTTTTTTGTTTTATTCTATCATCCAACATTAATCCTTTCAATGTTTGATATCTGTTTGGTATCTACTGTTAAATCTCCTCTTTTTTGTTATACTTCCCCACAAGAAAACTTAAAAGAAAGCTCAAAAGAAAGGAAAAAAGGAATGTTTATGAAAAAGCTTGTTTCTATACTTCTTATTTTATGTTTAGGTTTCTCTCTTATCTTTGCAGAAGCAAACGACCAAAAGATCTATAGCGTAGACAGTGATATTTACCAAAATATCGTAAAACTGTATCTAACAACGGGTCACGCCATGCCATCTACAACAGGACCTTGGAGTGGCAACGAACTTGCAAAAATGCTTGCTAAGCTTGATAAAAACGAAATTCCAACCTATCTAATGAAAACCTATGAAAGCGTAGCACAAGAGTTAAAAGTACAACCCAGCACCCAATTCGAGGGGGGGGGTATGGAGCTTGATGGCACCCTAAGTTTAGACCTGTACGCCCACACCTACAATGGAAATATCACAAGAAAAGATTCTAACGAAATAGAAGAAACAGCCTTTGCCGGCAGAACTTGGTGGTTTGGCAAGGACCTTAAAAAGAACACCCCGTTCTTCAATCTTGAGTGGGAAACTTGGCTTGGGAACAACTTCTATACCTATTTTGCAGCCTTCTTGTCCAACTCTGTGAGAGGCGCAAAAGAAATTGGCTCAACAAGATTAAATTCAAATATTCCTACCCTGCAGAACTTTGAACTTGATTTCAAGCTTCTTGACATTAACTTTCCAAACCGAGCCTTTGCTTCCGTTGGAGGAAATGGCTGGACTGTACAAATTGGAAGAGATCAACTCAACTGGGGAAGCGGAAGCACTGGAAACTTAGTCATAAGCAACAACTTCCCTTATCATGACTTGGCTCGTGCCACCGTCTACACCAGTAGATTCAAGTACACTTATCTCATCTCCTTCTTCCCAAGTAAGATGAATTATTACAACTACTACGAAGAGGACACGGGCGAAACAGATGAAGACGGGAATCCCAAGAAGACAGGGATAATTGAATATCAAGGTAACGGAAACAACAACAGTACACGCAAATTGAATGGGCTATACTTCTATACCGCACACAGGTTTGAGGGTCGTCTTTTGAACGACACCCTTACCCTCACGGTAACAGAAGCCCTCACCTATGAATCCCAGAGCAATAGCATTCAGTTCTCCGTTATAAACCCTCTTAACTTTATGCACAACGGCTATATGCCCAACAACACGAATTCAACTCTTGCCTTTGAGTTCAACTGGACCCCTGTTAAAGGGCTTGGCATCTATGCCCAAATTCTCATAGACCAATTTGCAATGCCAGGCTTTGAGACAAGTCCAGGCCCAGAAAAAGATACTGATGTCACAACAGATGGCAAAGCCTTCCTTCTTGGAGCAAAATACCTCACAGGAGTTGCAGACGGCGTACTAACCATTAACCCAGAAATTGTTTACGTACAACCTTTTACCTATCTCAGAGATGGGGGCAACCACTATGGTCTAGACTACGTGGCAGCCGTCAAGTACCGCCTGTATTCTTATGAAGACTACGCAAAGAATACCGATATTCTTTATGATGAATACGTAATAGGCTACACCTACGGCCCAGATAGCTTGGTTGTAAACCTCAGTGCTCAATGGGAGAAGGGAAACCTCACCCTTGGAGGCAAATTCTTCTTCATGGCTCACGGAACCCATGATCTATGGACAATTTGGACAAAGATTCCTGCCCACACCACAAAAGAAGATTACAAAAATCAATACAGTGGAATAACCAGTGACCATAGCGTGACGGGCAACTATAGGTATGGAGATGAAGCAAAGAAGAGAAATAGCATTTGGTACACCTACGATATTGGCCTTAGCGTAAAGTATGTCATGCTTAACAATCTTTCTTTCAATGCTGCAATTGATTTTGTGAATATGAACAACATTTTTAACATAAAAGGTCAAAATGCTAGTGATTTCCAGCTTGTTTTGGGTGTAACATATAAGCCGTTCTAAGGGAGAATATGATCATGAGAATGAGCAAACTTTTTTCCAAAACCCTGAGAGAAGCGCCAAACGGTGCGGATTGCAAAGGTTACGAGTATCTATTAAGAGCGGGTTATATTGATCAACTAGCAGCAGGAATCTTCTCACTGCTACCTCTTGGCTTCAGGTCCATACAAAAAATATCGGCTATAATAAGAGAAGAGATGAACGCGTTGGGCGCGCAAGAGATTCTCATGCCAGTTGTGAACCCAGGCGACCTTTGGAAGGAAACTGGAAGATTCTACAGCATAGACCGTGAAATGAGCCGCTTTAAGGACCGTAATGACCGAGACATGTGCTTGGCCATGACCCATGAGGAGTGCGCAACAGACCTTGGACGCAATGTGATTGACTCCTACAAACGCCTTCCTCTGTTGGTGTACCAACTTCAAACCAAGTGGCGTGATGACCCAAGACCTCGGGCTGGACTCATAAGAGTCAGAGAGTTCACTATGAAGGACAGCTACAGCTTTGATAGAGACCAAGCCGGGCTGGAAAAAGTTTACAAGGCTCATTACGACGCCTATTTCAGAATTTACAAGCGTTGCGGCCTTCCTGTCATTGCCGTAGGAAGCGACAGTGGCATGATGGGTGGAAAAGTCTCTCACGAGTACATGTATCTTTCCCCAATTGGAGAAGATACCATCATCACCTGCCCACATTGTGGCTACACGGCAAACCGACAAGTTGCAACCTTCAAAAAGCAATATTTTGCAGAAGAGCCAAAGGCAAAAGAGCTTGTTGCAACTCCAAACACCAAGACAATTGAAGAGCTCTGTGAATTCCTCAATATCCCAGCAAACAAGACAGCAAAAGCCCTCTTCATGGTTGGGTCCTTCATTAACGACACCAACGGCGAAGAAGAAGATAAACTAATAGTTGGCATAGTCCGTGGAGACATGGAAATTGAAGAAAACAAACTTCAAAACGCCGCAAAGGCCAACTCGCTCAGACCCGCCCACGAAGAAGAAATTATCGCAGCCGGCATGGTTCCGGGCTTTGGCTCTCCAATTGGTGCAAAAGACGGCACAGTCATAATTGTTGACGACTCTGTTGCACACTCCAACAACCTTGTAGCTGGAGCCAACAAAGAAGGATATCACTATCTCAACACCAATTTTGGCAGGGACTACAAAGGCCAGGTTGCAGACATAGCCAGCGCCGCCTCTGGATACGCTTGCTCGGAATGTGGACAACCTCTCAACGCCTCCAAGGGGGTTGAAGTTGGAAACATCTTCCAGCTAGGGACACGCTACTCAGAAGCCATGAATTGCTACTACCAGGACGAAAACGGCGTCCGCAAACCAGTCATCATGGGCAGCTACGGCATTGGCATAGGTCGCCTACTCGCCTGCCTGTGCGAAGAGTACAACGACTCAAACGGTCTGAAACTCCCAATTGCAGTTGCACCGTACCAAGTCCACTTCATCAGCCTAATCAAGGATACCGATATTGCTGACAAGATTGCCAACGAGCTAGAAAATGCTGGTATTGAAGTCCTCTATGACGATAGAAAGGAGACTGCAGGCGTCAAATTCGCCGACGCAGATCTCATTGGGCTACCTATTAGAATTACCCTTGGCAACAGAAGTTACAAAGAGGGCAAATGCGAAGTAAAACTGAGAAATAACGAAGAAGAAGTGATGAACTTTGACCTAGACAACCTTGTTCCTGAGGTCAAAGCCCTTATTGCTAAAATTTCTTAAGGTTTTGAGTTCCGTTAGCTTGCTACTTGTCCGAACAGAGCCCATTTTTGGCTGTTTTCGGACAACTTTATCCGAAAACGCTAAAAAATAGACCAATTTCGGACAATTTGGTTTAATGCCCTAGTTCCAGTCTGAATAACCGTATTCCTTCTTGAGGTCTGCAAACTGTTTTTTGATGATTTCATAGATGATACTGAGTTTTTCATCGTGGTGGACAAAAGCACTCTTCATAGCATTAATGCTAATTTTCTCAAGGTCTTTTAGTGTTAACCCAAAGTTGTCACAGGCAATCTCTAATTCCTTTGTCATACTGGTGTTGCTCATAAGTCTATTGTCGGTACAAAGGAAAACTCTGAAATGGTTGCGGAAGAAAATGATAAAAGGATGCGTTCCAAAGCTATTTGCAGCTCCAGTTCCAATATTACTGGAAAGGCACATCTCTAAAGGAATTCTCTTATCTTGTATAAAATGTGCTAAATCTCCCATTTTTTCAATTCTTAGGCCATCAAGACTCATATCGTCTACCAAATGAGTTCCATGTCCTATTCTATGAGCTCCACAAACTTGAAGGGCTTGCCAAATAGATTCAAGACCAAAAGCCTCTCCAGCGTGGATAGTAATGTTAAAATTTTTGTTTCTAATATACTGGAAAGCTTCAATATGTTTCTTTGGAGGGAAGCCACTTTCATCGCCAGCAAGGTCAAAACCTACAACGCCCCTATCCCTATAGGCTACGGCAAGTTTTGCAATATCCAGGCTCAAATTAGGACTTTGATTTCTCATAGCACAAAGGATTACACCATAGTGAACACCTGTCTCTCTTCTTCCTAATTCCATGCCTTCCAAAACAGCATCAACCACCTGGTCCATTGAAAGACCTTTTTCTGTATGAAGTACTGGAGCAAATCTAATTTCTCCATAAACTATATTTTCAGCATACCAATCAAGGACAGCTTCATAGGCAACTCTTACAAGGGCTTCTCTTGTTTGCATCACCGCTGTTGTAACAGCAAAGGTTTCCAAATAAAGGGAAAGACTCTTAAGTTTACATCCCTGTTCAAACCAGTTTTTTAATTCTACTGGGTCCGTACTAGGAATTGAAATATCGTACCTCTTTGCAAGATCAATTACAGTAGATGGTCTTAAACCACCGTCAAGATGATCATGAAGTTCAACCTTTGGAATTTTTTTAATGATGTCGTAAGGAATCATTTGAGCCCTCCTAACATTTTTAGCCCTTTTTGTAGATTATATTCCAAAGCAACCAAGTATGAAAGAGTAATCTTAAAAGCCCTTCAAAGGTTTACATAACTTCGTTTTTCTGAAATAATCGGGCTTGTTATTTTTCATTATTAGAAAGAATAACAAGGAAAGAATGATGACAAACAAGAAAAAAGTGCTTAATAAAAAACTTCTGGCTGCCGCCGTTGAAGCAACAAAGGCAAAGGAAATCAACGACCTCATCAAACAGGGCGCTAATGTGAATTGCGCAAACGATTGGGGCATGACTCCTCTTATGCTTGCCGCTCAATACAACACTCACGTTGTAATTCTCAAGGCTCTCCTTCATGCGGGAGCAGACCTTCATGCTGTAGAACCCAAATACAAGTCCAATGCTCTGCATCTTGCTGCAAACAAATGCTCTAACCCAAAAGTGGTTGAAGCCTTAGTTGAAGCAGGAGCCGATATCAACGCAAGAAACTACCTAGGAGAAACTCCTCTTATCATGGCCGTACAGGCAAATGACAACACAAGAATTTTCTCCCAGCTCCTCTCTTGTGGCGCAGATGTCAACATTTGCGATTGGCAGGGTCATAATGTCATGGACTATGCTCGCAGAGAGAAAAGAGCTTATATGATTACAATTCTCAAACAACTTGGATTGTAATTTGAAGTTTTTGTGGTATAGTACATAAGAAAAATTAGGAGCGATGTCCGAGTGGTCGAAGGAGCCAGACTCGAAATCTGGTGTGGGGCTCGTCCTCACCGTGGGTTCGAATCCCACTCACTCCGAAAAGCTCTTGACATTAAAATTTATATCCACTGTAATACCGTGATGTAACTCGGAGGGCGAGTTGTTCAGAGAAACGATAGCCGGACAAGAGACAGACTGAGATGTCTGTTTTCTGTCCGGTTTTTTGTTTTTAAAGGTTTTACAAAGCCTTGGGAGGAAAGTGAAATGGATTTACTGAACGGCAAGATTAAACCTCTTTATTTCAAATTTCTTGGTGCAGCCTTTGGTAGCGCCATAATATCATCGGTCTATTCCATTGTTGATACCGCAATGGTGGGGCAATATCAAGGCCCAGATGGCACGGCGGCGTTGGCTGTCGTTGCGCCCGTATGGAATATTATTTATAGTCTTGGACTTCTCATGGGTATTGGTGGAAGTGTAATCTTCAGCACAAGACGTGGCGGAAGCGTAAAAAGTGATGGCAGCGAGAACCAATATTTTACTGTAGCGGTAGTTGGTTCTATCCTTCTTTCAATTCTAGCCTGGATTGGAATCATTCTCTTTGAAGACCAAGTTTTAACCTTCTTTGGCGCTAATGAAGCATTGCTAGGTCTCGCTAAAGAATATGTAAGACCTATAAAATATGTGTTCCCTTTGTTCTTGTTTAACCAAATGCTGGCAGCCTTCTTGCGCAATGATGGTAGTCCTGCCCTTTCAACCGTAGCTGTTCTCTCTGGTGGCATTTTTAACATTTTTGGTGATTATTTCTTTGTTTTTCCTTGCAATATGGGCATTTACGGAGCAGGTTTAGCTACGGCCATTGGTTCTGGAATCTCGTTTTTTGTGATGTTATCTCACTTTATAAGTCACAAAAACACTCTTAAAGTGGTAAAAGTTGAACGGTTTCTTTTTAAACTTAAAGAGATTTCTATTACAGGCTTTTCCACCTTCTTCATTGATGTTGCAATGGGAATTCTGACAGTTCTATTCAACCGTCAAATTATGAAATATTTGGGTGCAAATGCTTTGGCCATTTACGGACCAATTATTCAAGTTAGTACTTTTGTTCAGTGCTGTGCTTATAGCGTTGGACAGGCATCACAACCAATTATCTCTACTAACTTTGGAGCTGGAAAGACGGGAAGAATTAAAGAAACCTTGTCTCTTGCACTGTGGACAACTGTATTCTTTGGAATCTTTTGGACAACCTTAAGCATGATATGCCCAAACTTCTATATCCGTGTCTTTATGAATCCAACCCAGGAAATTTTAGCTATGGCTCCTGCTATTGTCAGAACCTATGCTTTGTCATTCCTCTTGTTGCCTTTTAATATTTTTTCAACGTACTTTTTCCAAGCTATTGCACAACCAAAGGA
>CAVKHB010000019.1:0-1692 GCA_963656005.1 Coriobacteriaceae bacterium | reverse complement strand
ACCAAAGGAAGCCTTTGTTGTCTCTGTAGCACGAGGACTGGTAATAAGTGGAATTCTAATTCTTGTTCTACCTATCTTAGCTGGAGCTTCTTCCATTTGGTTTGCAATGCCAATTACGGAATTACTCGTTGCGCTTTGGGCTGGGGCTAAGATTAAGAAATATACTCAGGAATAAAAAACGTCACTTGAAGAACGTGCCATTTTTCTGATATATTTCCTTTGCTATCTGGAGAGATGTCCGAGTGGTCGAAGGTGCACGATTGGAAGTCGTGTAAGGTCAAAAGCCTTCGGGGGTTCGAATCCCCCTCTCTCCGCTTTTTATTTTGCTGGAAACAGATTCTGTGCTGCCAACTGCCACCCAACCCCGCCAGGACCGGGAGGTAGCAACGGTAAGTGGTTAGTGGAGAGACGCAGGTGATTTGTTTCCAGCTTTTTTATTTTGTAGAGGTCTTTTGCAAAACCTCTACAAAGAAACTTCCTTGTTTCCTGTTGCTTTCATATAAATCAACAGTGAAATAATTGTGGTAACAGTTAGAATTGTTGCATAGGCCGCTGCAATACCATAGTTTCCTCTACTTACATAGGTGTAAACGGCAAGGGTAAGAGTAATAGTATTGAGGTTATACAGAATGATGGCTGTAGACAATTCTGTGATGATTGTGACCCAAGACAGAATGGCACCAGACATAATTCCATTGCCCATCATTGGAACAGTGATAGCAAAGAAGGTCTTCATTTTGCTAGCGCCAAGACTAATTGCTGCTTCTTCAATAGACATTGGAATTTGCTGGAGAACCGCAACAGAAGATCTAATTGTATAGGGAATACGTCTGATTATCAGAGCAATAATCATAATGGTTGCTGTTCCAGTTAACATAATAGGTTTCTTATTGAAGGCTAAAACCAAGGCAATACCAACAACAGAACCTGGAATGATATACGGGATCATTGAGATGGTATCAATAACCTTGTTGGCAACATTGTTCCTACGAACAACAAGATAGGCAATAAGAATTGCAAGTATAATAACCGCTGCCAGAGCAACAATACCAATAATAAACGTATTAGGAATTGCCTTTTTCAGGTGAGAGAAGGCATACCTATAACTATCTAAAGAATAGCCTTCAACAAACAATTTGCCACTTGTCTTTTGGAAAGAAGAATAGATGACATAAACCTGTGGCATGAAAGACAAAAGAACTATAAACCAACAATAAATATGAATGAGAATGCTCTTGATTCCATGAATTTCTTTTCTCTCAATTGAGTGAAGAGCATTCATTGTAAACTTATGTCGATTGTTAATGTATCTTTGAACCAAGAAAATTATAGCTGTGATTACAATGGCAATAACGGAAACAGCAGCTCCAAAGTTATGGTCTGTTCCCGTTTCCGCAAAGTAGGCATCATAAATAAGGACTGGGAAGGTTTGATAGCCTTCTCCAATGAGAAGGGGAGTACCAAAGTCTGCAAAAGCTCTCATAAAGACCAAAAGAGTTGCTGCAATAATTGTTGGCATACAAAGAGGGATGACAATGGTGAAAAATCTTTTAACCCCTTTACTTCCCATGTTCTCTGCTGCTTCCAAAAGCGAGTTGTCAATATTCTTTAAGGCTCCACAAACATACATGAAAACCAGAGGGAACAATTGCAAGGAAAGAACCAAAACAATGCCCTTAAACCCGTATATAC
>CAVKHB010000018.1:5456-10891 GCA_963656005.1 Coriobacteriaceae bacterium | reverse complement strand
GCTCTCTCAAATTCTTTTTGAAGATCATTAGTATTAACGTGCGTGTATATTTCCGTAGTCCTTATATCCTTATGCCCCAATAGTTCTTGCACAGAACGAAGATCCGCCCCACCTTGCAGAAGATGCGTTGCAAAGCTATGGCGCAAAGTATGCACTTTTGAATAGACGCCAGCCTCACTGCAGTAGATTTTAAGACGGTTCCAGATTTCTTCACGCGTAATGCCCTCTTTACCTGCATCACCACGCTTAGAAATAAACATATAGATAGATTTACGCTTCCCAAGGAGATTTGCACGCGCGCCAGCAATATAAGCATCCAAATAGCCAATTGCAACATCCCCCATCGGAATCATCCGCTCCTTATTGCCCTTTCCAAGCACCACAATCCTACGCTCCAACTTGAGATATTTATCCAGCCGCAACGTAGCACATTCACTCACACGCAGGCCACACGAGTAGATAAGCTCAAACATAGTCCTATCTCTAAACCCGATATCTGTAGAAGTATCTATAGCATTAAGAATTTTCTCTACAGCATTATAATCAATGGTCTGTGGCAGCTTTTTAGGCTCTTTTGTGCGAGGAATTAACTCCATTGGGTCATCGTTTCTGATTCTCTCATTTTGCAAGAAAAGAAAAAACATCCTTAAGGAGGTTATAACTTTTGACATTGTGCGAGAAGAAAGTTGGCCCTCATTTGCCCTATAACGCAAAAAAGCCCTGATACCAAGAGTATCAATATCAACGTAAGAAAGACCCTCTTCCTCCAAATATGACAAGAAGCATTCCACCTCATGTCTGTAACAATCTCTTGTTGCAGTGGAAGAATGCCTCTCTATCAATAAACTTTGAGTAAAATCGTCAAGAATTTCAGCGTTTTTACTTATTGTCGTCATCAGGTCTCTGGTACCTTAGAATAGCTGGATAGGAATAGTCGTTGGAATTTGCGCCCTGATTTTGGCGTCTACCAATTTGAGACTGTAAATCCTGCCAACGGTTCACAGAAATAACCTCTTCTGGCTTTCTAGACCTATCGGCCTGAGGCTGAGACGGTCCAGCTGTAGATGCTGCAGAAGCAGCAGCAGGCTGATTCTGAGAAGGCTGAGCTGTGCTACCCATATCACTGATAAACTGATCAAAGCGCTTTTTTGGCTTCTCAAAGTCAGGAATTTCAACCTTGGCGTCATCTCTTTCAAAACCAGTAGCAACAACGGTGACCTTAACCTTGTCACCAAGATCGGGGTTATAAGCCTGTCCAGAGATGATGAGAGCGTCCTTATCGCAGGTCTCGGTGATCATCTCAACCACGTCGTAATATTCTTGGAGCGTGAGGCCATCGCTTGCAGTGAGGTTGACAAGAACGCTCTTGGCGCCGTCAATCTTTGCATCCTCAAGCAGAGGATTGTTGATGGCTTGTCTTGCAGCATCAATGGCTCTGTTGGCCCCTTCACCAATACCAATACCCATGATAGCCTCGCCCTTATCCTTCATGACGGTGCGGACATCTGCAAAGTCAATGTTGATTTCGCCAGGCTCTGTAATGAGCTCGGAAATGCCCTGAACGCCCTGTCTAAGAACGTCGTCAGCCATGAGGAAGGCCTGCTTAATTGGCGTGTTATTTTCAGTTATCTTAAGAAGATACTGGTTAGGAATAAGGATAAGAGTATCAACCTGTTTCTTAAGACGCTCAATACCCTCGTTTGCAAATTGAAGCTTCTTTCTACCCTCAAAAGCAAAAGGAGTTGTAACAACAGCAACGGTGAGAATGTTAAGACCCTTAGCAATTTCAGCAACAACAGGAGCAGCACCAGTTCCTGTACCACCACCCATACCGGCAGTGATAAAGACCATGTCAGTACCCTCAAGGAGATTCTTAATCTCATCCTTGCTCTCTTCTGCTGCCTTTTGACCCATCTCAGGCATACCACCGGCACCAAGACCACCAGTAAGCTCTTTTCCAATAGGGATTCTAAGCTGAGCATTAGATCTCTGAAGAGCCTGCATATCTGTATTAAGTGCAACAAAGGTGACCTTCTTCAGGCCACTTGCAATCATTCTGTTTACAGCATTACCGCCAGCGCCACCAACACCAAGCACCTTAATGTCAGTAGGAGGTGTCTGTTCGTCGTGAAGTAAATCTTCAATCATGCCAAAATCCATATTCAATTCCTCTTAATTTCTCTTATACTATAGACTTAAAAATAGATGAAAGCTTTCCAAAAAATCCAGTTTTATTAGGATGCTTGTCGTTTCCCCTTCCCGCCTGGGCATTAGCCGTCTTCTTGGCCTCAGTCTTCAGCAATCCAAGCACCGTAGCGTATTTGGGATTGATATAAGACCTATCCAGACCTGGCAACGCCTCTGGGAAGCCAATTCTCGCCTGCAATCTGAAAATCTCGGAAGCAAGATCCGTCACGCCAGAAAGCAGCGATCCACCACCAACCAGCACCACGCCGCCACCAAACGTGCCATGCGTAATCTTGCTGTCTAGGCCCTTCTTCAGCAGCGAGAAAATCTCCGCCATCCTTGGCTCGATAATCTTGCACAGCTCTTTTTTGGGCATTTGGATGGACGGAAGGCCACCCACCTGTGGAATTATCACCTTCTCATCTGCAGAGACCGATGGTAAATAGCAGCATCCGCTTTCCACCTTCACCTGTTCTGCCACCATCTTTGGCTTGTTCAGGATGAAAGCAATATCATTAGTCACACTGCTTGAGCCCAAATCTACGCCACCCACATACACAGGTGAGCCGTTTTGATAAACAATCATGTTGGACGTGCTACCTCCAATATTGATTAAAATTGTGCCCATTTCTTTTTCATCAGCACTTAAAACAATATCGGCATCAGCAAGCTGCGAAAGAACAAGTCTTGCAGAATTAAGCCCTGCACTCTGAAGTGCCCTTCTCGTGTTGGAGCAATTACTGGAGCTACCCATGACAATTAGCACCTTGCTTTCAAGGCGGTGTCCAGTCATATCAATTGGATCTTTAATTCCAGTCTTGCCATCAACGGTGAAATCCTGCACCAAAGTGTGAAGAACTTCTTTGTCTGCAGGAAGCTCAAAAGCTCTAGCACTTTTAAGGCAATCTGCTATGTCATTACGAGTTATTTCCAAATCTTTTGCATTAATTCCAACAACGCCCTGTGAAGAGTAACCGTTTACCGTAGAGCCACCAATACCGGTGATTACACTTTGGGCTTCAATACCAGCTTGAAGTTCTGCTTCTTGGATTACGGAGCTAATGGCTTTGCGAGTTTGTTCAATGTTAACAACAACACCAGAACGAACCCCTTCGCTTGGTCTTTCACAAATGCTGTCCACCATCAACTGGCCATCCTTAGAGACAGAGCCAACAACAGCCTTTACCCAGGAAGAACCAATATCCAAACCCAATAGAACTTTTTCAGAAGCCATTCATAGCCCTCCTATGTCCTTTTAACCAAACTCATTGAATACAGGTCAAAAATGACAACTTCCCCGCTTGTGGAAGACTGCTGTGCTATGACTGCAAGGGCTTCATCTAGACGTTGTGTGCTAACCACTTCTCGCACATAAAGCTGAACATTAAGTGACGGTAGCCAAAGAACAAGTCTTCCAAACTCACTACCGTTATTATTATCGTATTTAATACTTGTTATCAAGTTGTTGGAAGCTAAATATTCTACCATTGGAACCATTGATTTGAAGCCATTATCCTCGCCCCACTTCAGAACCATTTGTGCATAAGCTGGATTGAGTTCAACGCAACCAAGTTGGTCAAATTCGCTCCAAGTTTGCTGACTGGTTTGAATTAGGCTATCTTCTTTGATGAAGTAATAAGTAACTTCTTGTCCATCAATGCAATAGGCCTTTAGTTTTAATTCAGAATAATTGATGGTAATTTCAAGGGTATCGGGATAAAAACGCTTGACGGTGACGCTGTCTACCTCGTCAAAAGCACTGAGGCTTTTTTCCAGCTTGCGTGTGGAGACCTCAAAGATGTTTAGACCCTTGATGGGGTTGAGGATGCGTTGCATGTCGGGCCTAATTTCAGAGACGGGGCCTGTGAGGCTGACTTTGATGGTTTTGATGGTGAAAAAGCTCAGATTTCTCAGAGCCACGTAGGCGCCAACTGCAACCAAGAGGATAAGAATAAGTACTAAAATCCACTCAAATTTTCTCAAATTCATACTGCTCAGGATACTTTAGCTCATTGGATAAATTTTCTAGGCTATCGTCTGCAGCAAGAGTGCTTGGCTTGCACTTGGAGGACTTGTAAATCAGACCACAGGCAAGTAAGATTGGAATAATTTCCATGCCATAGGAGAAAAATGGCATTGAAAGTCCATCTCCTGGAAGAATTCCAAGAACCCACAAAACGTTGGCAATCATCTGCCAAATGACAATTGTTGTGCAACCCAATGCAAGGTTAGAAACAAAGCCGTTTTGCTTTCTTGTAAGTTTTGCAACTCTATATCCTGTAAAGGCTAACACCAAGAATACAACAAAAATAGTAAAAATACCTACAAAGCCAATTTCTTCGCAAATGTTGGCAAATATGCACCTGCCAGCGAGATCTTCAATCTTGTCAATTTTATACTCGCCCATTCCAAGACCCTTACCAAACCAAGAACCACTAGATATGGCCTCTTTGATGGTTGCAACTTGAGCACTTCTTGCAGTTGACTCGGCACCTGGGAATAAGAATCTTGCAACAGAAAGTAAGATATCGGATTTTGAAAAGATGATTACCAAAGACGGGACTAGAAGATACAAAACTAGGATGATTATACCCGTAATTCCAAGTCCTCCAACGGCAAACATCACAGCATTAAGACCAAGAAAATAAACTGCATAAGAAAAAGATTTCTTTAGCAGTAACAAGACCAAAACAAACAAAGCTCCAATTGTTGGAACAATCAACTGCTTAAGACTCTGAATCCTATTATCTCTGTTAGAGAAGAACAAAGACATGTACATAACACAGGAGACAAAGACAAAACCAATGGTATCAACAGAAGATACAAGGGATTTTCCAAAGAAGAGATCAACTCCCAAGAGCACTATGCTAGTAAGCAGGCAAATTGGGCATAAAACCTTAATTCCACTTTCCGGTAAGACATTAACAAAAATAGCTAACAATAGCCCAATACCTAGGTATACCATTTGATTTATCAGGTAATAGTAATGATTTAGGCCATTGTTTACAGCAACTGGGAAGCTTGCCGAATAGACAGCAACAAGCCCTGAAAGAGCTAGAATGCATACAGAACAAAGAAAGACAAATGCATTTTTTGACGCATTTGTCTGCCTTGCTCGCTTAGCCTCGCTTTTCAGTCTTTGTTCTTTTTGGACTTCACCCATGAAGCCCCAATCATCATATTCCTGCCTTCCCATAATGAAACCTTCATGAAAACTTAAAAATTACTTTACGTTCGCAACAGCACCT
>CAVKHB010000018.1:0-5446 GCA_963656005.1 Coriobacteriaceae bacterium | reverse complement strand
ACAGCACCTGTACTAGAATCAGTTATCTGTCTAAACACAATATTCTGTTCAACAGACTGTTGAATCAAGTACTCTGGAGTCATTTTTGAAGCAATTGAAGCATTTAAAGTCATTTTTTGCTCCTCATTTGCCCTCAAAACTTCCTCACTCTTAGCAAGTTTCATCTGAAGCTGCGAATTGCTTGCGCTTTGCCATACAGGAACCATAAGGCAAATGTTAATGAACAAAATCATTACTACAATTGCCAACCTTTCAAAATTGTCGCTAAAACTTGTACTCTTAACTTTCATTGCCTTAATCCTCTTTATATTTATTTTTCTTTCCCGTTAAAGCTATTTTCTTAGCTCTTTTTTCTACAACTCTCAACTTTGCACTTCTTGAAGGAGGATTTATTGCGCACTCCTCAGAAGTCGCCTCAATAGGCTTTTTGGTTAAAATCTCCAACTCATCCGCGTGATTTTTAAAAAACCACTTCACTGGCCTATCTTCCAGCGAGTGAAAAGTAATCACGGCAAGTCTTCCACCTGGATTAAGCGCCTTAACAGCACCCTCCAAAGCCGGCTCAATTCTCTCCAGCTCTCTATTGACCTCAATCCTAAGTGCCTGAAACGTCTTGGTAGCCGGATGAATTTTTCTTCTCCTGTACTCCCCCGGCACCACCTTGTAAATCAGTTCTGCAAGCTCGCCCGTGGTCTCAATCTCCTTGGACTCTCTATACTCGCAAATGGCAGCGGCAATTCTCCTTGAATAGCGCTCTTCACCATACTTGTAGATGATGTCCGCCAAAGACTTCTCGTCATACCTGTTGACAACATCCTTAGCAGAGACGCCACACTCGTTGCATCCAAGCCTCATATCCAAGACTTCATCATGCTTGAACCCAAACCCACGGCCCGATTCTTCATAATGAAACACGCTAATTCCAAGGTCAAACAGCACCAAATCCACGCCCGGGCCATCATAATCGCGCCAGAAATCGTCAAAGCACACGTTTTTCGCCTGAAAACGCTCCCCGAACTTCTCCAAACGCGCCCTAGCCTTCTGCATTATGGCCGCATCTCTATCTAGCCCGATAACCTTGAGGTTTTCATACGTTTGCAAAAACAGCTCTGTATGACCACCCTCACCTAAAGTGCAATCCACCATAAGAGCATCTTCCTTGTTGGGCTTAAGGTAAGAGAGAACTTCCTTATGCATAACCGGATAATGGACATACTGCATATCACTTATCCATCCTCAGCAAACTAAGTTCATTACCAGCATCCTCAACCATGCTCTTATACTGGATCATCAATTCTTCGTATTTCTTCAGGCTCATAATCTCAACCTTGTCTCTCGCACCTTGAATGACGCACTCGGTCTTAGGATCAAGCCCTGCAAATTCTCTCAAAATCTGTGGAATGCTAAGTCTTCCCGCCTTATCTAGCTCAATTTCTCTAGCCGGCGAAATAACCATCATATTAAGGATTCTGGAATTCTTGTTAAAAGCAGCAAGTGGACTGTAGTTGATGGATCTATCCAAAGCCTCAAAATCCTCCTTGGTGAACAGCCACAACGAACCATCCATTGACTTGGTGAGCATGAGATTATCAAAAGAGCCCAGTTGTTCCCTAATTTTAGGAGGAATCATTAGTCTGCCCTTTTCATCTATGGTATTACGATACTCACCGGTCATTTTTACCACTTTTACCCTTTTTTATAATGGTTTTTGGGAAAACTTCCCACTTCATATGGAAAACTTATCCCACTTTGGGCACAGACGCAACTATAAATTTATATAACTTTTGAACAATTTTCGTTTAATTTTTCGTTTTACTTAACGAGTGATGACCTAATAAAAGAGGCTCCCAATGGGGAGCCTCATGTGAGAGAGGTTTAAAAACCTTAAAAATATCGGACTAGACAAGCTAGCGTTGCGATTTGTCGTATGGAATGCCTTCTGCCTTTGGTGCGCGTGAATGTTTGGAGGTCAAAGCCAAAACAATCAGGGATACGATATAAGGCATCATGTTGTAGACATTACTTGGCAGGTTGAGACGGGTAAGAAGGTCAAAACCGTTGTACGTGTTGCCCAGTGCACGGAAGAAGCCAAATAGCAGAGCTGCAAGAGCAATCTTATGAGGTTTCCACTGACCAAAAATCATAACGGCCAATGATAAGAAACCAAAACCAACAACGCCGTTTTCAAATTTCCACATTGAAACACCAGCAAGGATGTAGCAAATACCACCAAGTCCACCGTAGGCACCAGAAATCAAAACTCCTGCCCAGCGCATCTTATAGACGTTAATACCAACGCTATCTGCTGCCTGTGGATGCTCACCGCAGGCCATAAGTCTTAGGCCAAACCGGGTTTTGTAAAGCACTATGTAAGCAACAACCAGTGCAATTATGGCTATTACCATAAACCAGTTAAATTCAAAAGCACCGATATTCTCAATGAATTTCTTCTTTGGAGCTACATAGTAAATCTCAGAAGAAACATTGTTTCCGCCACTTGATGAAAGATTTATAGCCTTTACAAAAACTGTTGCACCTGCTGTACCAAGAAGGTTCAAGGCTGTACCAACTAGAGTTTGGTCGGCTTTAAAGTTAATAGCAGCAACACCAAGAAGGGCTGAATAAATGACTCCAAAAGCTACTGCAGCTAGAAGAACCAACAAAATATATGGAAACGCTGGAATGGAAATAGGCAGATATTTCATTGCCAAAGCTCCACCCAAGGCACCAATTACCATAATACCCTCAAGGCCAAGGTTAATAACACCAGAGTGTTCAGAGAAACAACCACCAAGAGCTACGAGGATAAGAACCGATGAAAATATCAAAGTATATTGAATAAGTAAAATCATTAGTTATTTCCTCCTTCAAGATTTTCTTTTGCTTTCAAGGCTTTCTTTTCCTCCACGTGCTTAATGATGTCATTCATCTTAAGCTTGAAGAAAAGTACAAACGCACAAAGATATATGATGATTGAAGAAATCAAATCCGATATCTGTGAACAATATTTAGTAAGATCAACGTTTGCACCACCAAGAGTAATATGCTCAATAAAGAAGGAAGCAAAAATTGTTCCAATTGGGTTAAGACCGCCAAGGAAGGTAGCGGAAATACCGTTAAAGCCCATGGTTGCAACACTTGATCTTGTACACTCCCAGTCTTCAATACCAGTAAGGTATAACAAACCAGCACCAAGACCAGCTAAAGCACCAGAAATAAGAAGAGAAAGAACAATATTTCTATTTTCTCTCATACCACAGTACTTTGCAGCATTCTTGTTAAAGCCTGTTGCTCTAAGTTCATAACCAAACTTGGTCTTGTTTAAGACAATCATGATGATAATTGCAATAATTATAGAAAGTGGTATTGCAATAGAAACATAATTGTTGTTAAAAAGCTTCTCCATTCCAAGTGTTGGTAGTATTGCCTGTGGAGCTCCCTTGTCCAGTGCTACCGTATAAGGTGAGGCTTTATCTTTAACAAAGGTTAAAATAGTATTTGTCAAATACAGCATAATCCAGTTGAGCATAATACCCGAAATAACTTCGTTTACATTAAGATAAGCTTTTAAGACTCCAACAATTGCACCTAAGATTGCTCCAGCAATTAAAGCAAAAATCAAGCATGGGAACCAGCCCCAACCCCATTTAAGAGCTGCATAGAGAGCGGCGCAACAACCAGCCATATATTGACCAGAACATCCAATGTTAAAAAGTCCAACCTTATAAGAGAACAAAATGCTAAGAGCACACATCAAAAGAGGAACTGTCTTAACAAGAGTTGAACCAAAATTCTTGACTCTCAGAGGTTTTCTACTGTAATCCATAAAGTTCTTTATAAGAGCTATGATAGAATCAGCAGCTCCAGAAGGATTGATAATCAAAAGAACTAAATAGCCAATGAGAAGCCCAAGAATAATACAGATAAGGGATGCAATTAATGATTGCACGGCATTTGATTTAAAAATGTTCTTCTTCATGCCTTAACCTCCATCCTCTTTGCACCGGCCATGTAAAGACCAAGTTCTTCTTCAGTGGTTTTCTTTGGATCAAACTCACCTACAATCTCGCCTTCATACATGACAAGAATTCTATCTGAAACATCCATAACTTCATCCAGTTCAAGAGAGACAAGAAGAACACCCTTTCCTGCATCACGTTGAGCTACAATTTGCTTGTGAATAAACTCAATTGCACCAACATCAAGACCTCTGGTTGGCTGAACGGCAATTAAAAGTTCTGGATTCTTTTCAATTTCACGGCCAACAATAGCCTTTTGCTGGTTCCCCCCACTCATTGCACGAGCCAGCGTAATTGGACCCTGACCACTACGAACATCATAGTCATCAATGACTTTTTCTGCATATTTTCTTATATTATCACGTTTTAAGAAACCAGCCTTATTTGTGAATTCTGGTTCAAAATAAGTTTGTAGGACAATATTATCTTCAAGTGAATAATCCAAAACAAGACCATGTTTATGTCTGTCTTCTGGAATATGACTTACACCAAGAATACTTTTTTGTCTAATTGAAGACTTTGAAACATCCTTACCTTCAAGAATAATTGTTCCAGAAACCAAAGGATCAAGACCAGAAAGACCGTGCACAAATTCAGTTTGACCATTACCATCAATGCCAGCAATACAAACAATCTCTCCTCTTCTTACCTTTAAAGAAACATCCTTAACAGCATTGTTTTTATGAATCTTTGAAGCAACCGTCATGTGGTCTACTTCAAGAACCACTTCTCCTGGAGTCATTGGTTTCTTTTCAACATGGAAGTTAACGTTTCTTCCTACCATCATGGCAGAAAGTTCTTCAATATTGGTTTTAGCTGTTTCAACTGTACCAATATACTTACCTTTTCTTAGAACAGTACACCTATCAGATACTGCCATAATCTCAGCAAGTTTATGAGAAATGAAAAGAATTGACTTACCCTCTGCAGCCAAATTTTTCATAATCTGCATTAGTTCATCAATTTCTTGAGGCGTTAATACAGCAGTTGGCTCGTCAAAGATTAAGATTTCATTATCTCTGTAAAGCATTTTGAGAATCTCAGTTCTCTGCTGCATACCAACAGTGATATCCTCAATCAAGGCATCAGGCTCAACCTTAAGACCATACTTTTCAGAAAGATCCATGACCTTCTTTCTTGCAATATCTTTTTGCAAAAAACCATACTTTGTAGGTTCTATGCCCAAGATAATATTATCAAGAACACTAAAACACTCAACCAACTTAAAATGCTGGTGAACCATTCCAATTCCAAGTGCCGTAGCATCATTTGGATCCTTAATCTGAACTTCAACACCATCTTTCTTGATGATGCCTTCTTCTGGTTGATACAAACCAAACAGGACACTCATGAGTGTGGACTTACCTGCTCCGTTCTCACCAAGAAGTGCATGAATCTCACCTTTTTTCAGTTGCAAGGTAATGAGG
>CAVKHB010000017.1:0-12769 GCA_963656005.1 Coriobacteriaceae bacterium | reverse complement strand
GGGCAGAGAAAGGAATTGCGTCGGCAGCAGAGATGATGAACAACATTGTTGGAATGCTTTTGGTTATTGGTGCAAATACCATAGCTAGAAAAGCGTCTAATGTTTCGCTTTATTAAGGGGGTGTGCAATGAAAAGAAGGCTTGAAACTACAGAGCTTATTTTTAAGATTATCAGCTACACTCTTCTGACAATGTTTGCTTTAAGTTGCCTTTATCCGTTTGTTTACGCTATTTCTTCCTCTATCAGTGGAAGAAAAGCTGTTGAATATTCACAGGTTTTGCTTTTCCCAAAAGATGTTCAGTTTGAAGCTTTCAAGAATATGTTCAGTGACAATATGTTCTGGAATGCTTATTCAAATACTTTGTTTATAACTTTGTATGGAACTATTTGGGCCTTGGGTTATTCAATTCTTGGTGCCTATGCTCTTTCAAAAAGAAGGCTTTTGTTTAGAAAGTTCTTCAACTTCTTCTTGGTTTTCACAATGTGGTTCTCTGCTGGAATTGTTCCACAGTATTTGAACTACTTGAACACAAAGGCTGTTTTTAATGGGGTTGGGATTACAGATGATAAATGGCTAGTTGTCATTGCCATGGGAATGGCTGCCATGAACATTATTCTTTTGCGTAATGCTTTTGAAAATGTTCCGTCTGAAATTGAAGAAGCAGCCATAGTTGATGGAGCTACGGAGTTCCAAGTTCTTACAAGGGTTTATATTCCAATGAGTAAATCAACCATTGCAACGGTTGCTCTTTTCTTTGGTATTTCCCGTTGGAATGGGTACTTCTGGGCAAGACAAATGATTTCCAATTCTTATGAACATCCATTGATGGTTTTCATAAGACTGAAATTGGAAGAGTACACAGATGCAGAAGCCATGGCTGGATGGAATGAGGTATTTGCTTCAGATTCTGTCATTTACGCTTTGATTGTTTGCTCAATTGTTCCAATTTTGATTATTTATCCTTTCATCCAAAAATACTTTGCAAAGGGTGTGAACATGGGTGGAGTTAAAGAATAGGTTTTTAGAGGTTTTAGAACCTCTTTAATGAGAATATATGGAGGGTCCTTGAAAAGGAAGGACGTTAAAGTAGGAGGAAAAAAATGAAAAAAACATTTTTGATGTTGCTGATTGTTCTGCTTTCTATTTCTACAGTATTCGCAGGTGGATCAGGAGAGATTAAAGTAGATGAAAATCCTGCAGAAACACAGCAAGTAGAAAAAACTGAAGTAGCAAAGCTTACTTTTGCCCCAGGTACTGTTCTTAGAATGGCAACTGGATACAACAGTAAAAAGACGGGGCTTTTCTATGATGCCGATACTGTTAAGGACGGTTTGGAACTTGCAGGAAAGACTTATTACGCAGGAGACCTCAAACCAACTTGGGTTGAAGTTGAGAACATCCTTGGTGTTAAGTTTGAAGACAAGTATCAGGGCAATAGCGCTACAAAGGAACTTGAGTACTGGAAAGAGCGTCTTTCTGACGTTGATATGGTTTCTGGAAACGCAACAGGACTCAATGAACTTGGTGTAAGTGGCAGCTTTGTCAACATTGCTGAATATCTTGATATGATGCCAAACTTCAAGGCTTATCTTGAAGCCAATCCAATTGTTCGCCTTTCAATTATTGGTGACACCACAACCGGTGCAATTTACTTTGCTCCATATTTTGATGGTGTAAACGATATTGAAAGAATGCCTCTTATGAGAACTGACTGGGTTGTAAAGCTTCTTGATGGAGAAGGCGACTTCACAGCAGAAAAGTGTGGAACTCTTGCAGCTGCTGTTTATGAGCCATACATGCCAACAAGTGGTAGCGTCAAGGTTGATGCTGTAAGCGCAGACGGCACAAAGGTTATTTACCTTACAAAGGACTATAACAAGGCTGGAAACATTGTAGCTAAGATGAACGAAGCTCTTGCCTCTGGTACAGTTGATGGCGTGAAAGCAGTCAATATGCTTAGAAAATACATTGATGAAGCATATTCAGGCTATTATGGCACAACAAGATCTAATCTTTTTATTGGTCAGGATGCAGCATGGGATGCAGACGAACTTGTTGCACTTCTTCGTTGTGTAGTTGCTAACGCATATACTCTCAACGGCACAGACAGTATTCAGGGTTTGTTCTCTCGTGAAGATTCTAATACCCAGAGAAGAGTTGACCTTTACCGTTTTGCTGGTATTCTCTTTGGTGTTCGTGGTCTTGAGTCAAGACAGGAATTCTTGTACTTCGATTCTGATGGTTCTCTCAAGGATGCTCGTCAGGATGAAGCAACATATCTTGCAATGGAGAGGATGAATGCACTTGCACAGGAAGGTCTTATCTCCAAGTCTTACATTGATTCTTCAAACGAAAAGTCTGAAACAATGCTTGAGAATGATCTTGGTTTCATGAGCTATGACTACAACCAGACTCAGACAATCCTTAATGCAACAAAACTTCATGAAGGCGAGAAATACATGGCCGTTATGGTTCCAATTGCTCGTTGGTATGATGGCACAAATGCAAATGGCGTTTACATGAGATTCACAGAGTCTTGGCGTTCAGTTAAGACAGATGCTTGGGCAATCTCTAAGGCTGGTGTTGGTGATAATCAGGATAAGCTTTATGCTGCACTTGCTCTTATTGATCTAGCTTTCAGTGAGAGAGGTCAGATTTTGATGAGCTATGGTCCAGATGAATTCATCAAGACAAATGCAGATGGTAGCTATGTAACATTCAACTTCAACGGTAAGGAAATGCCTGTTATTTCTGATTACACCTATGAGCAACTTTGGAAGCTTGCAAAGGGTAACTACACCAACTTTGCTCGTTACTATCTTGGCTCAACTCTTTCCTTCGTAAAGAGCCAGGCTTTTGAGTATCAGTGCACACATGAAGTTGGTAAGGAAGGAGCCGCAAAGATTTCAGCAGCTATTGCTCTTGGAACAATTAAACACCCAGAACTAGCAATTGAAGATAACATGTGGTACACCTCTGTTCCTACAACTCTTCCAAGCACAAGTGTTGAGAATAATACCTTGAATACCTACACAGAACTTACATCTAAGTTTGGAACTTCAAAGGGTAAGGTAAGTATTCTTGTTGACCAGATTTGTAAGGGTTACACCCTTGACGGTTGTTCTTCTGCTGCAGAAACAGCTAAGACAGTCAAGGAAGTTTGGGGCGGAGAACAGTACATTATGCTTAAGTCTTTGGCATGGGACCGTGCTCTTGATTACTACCAGACCATCAACAAGTAATTATTGTGATACCTGTGCAGAGGGCTTTTTGCTCTCTGCATAGGCTTTTGTTTATTGGGGAGGTTTTTGTTTTCAAAACCTCAGAGAAAGGAGTTTTTATGTACAAGAAGCAGATGCTTTTTCAAAAAATTGTCTGTTATTTTGCATTGGCCATGGGCGTAGTTGTTTTTATTTATTCTCTTGGAATAATGACAGACTTATATGACTGTCTTTATGCAACTATGACGGATCCTAATCATCCTGAAAAAACTCAGGTTCCAGGCTCAATTGTCTACTATAACATGCAAGGTTTTAACAAGAGTTTTTTGATTTCTGCTATTGTTATGGTACTTGCTGCGTGTCTCCTTTTTGTAACCCAAACCTCAAATCGCAGAAAATATTATATTGCAAACTATGTTTCAACTGCTCTGTACTCGCTTGTTTCGCTTTTTGTGTGCATTTGGGGTCACATGCAGATTGAAGTTTTCAAAGCTCAATGGCTTGCAGTTGATTTTGAAGCTCTGGCAAAATTTGCAAAGCTGTGGAAAAAGACCTATACGGAATCGACCTTTTGGTTCGATATTCACTACTTGATTTTTGGACTTTGCATTGTGGCTGTTGTCCTTCTTATTTACAACGTTGTATGGAAGGTTGAGCTGATGAAGGCCGAACAAAAGGAGGTGCAGGCATGACAGAACAGAACCTGATAAAAGTTGACCGAATGCGCTACACGAAGAACAAGCTATCTTCAAACTTGGCCTTACTTGCAATCCTCTTTGATGTCTTTTATTTTGTCAGCATATATAAGTCCGATGTCAGTACCTATTACTACAACATTTTGGTTGGTGGTTCTGTTATATATAATCTGGTTTTTATGTTAGCTGTGTTTTTATCCTCGGAAGGTGTTAAAACCTACAATAAAAAATATAGCTACCTTCTTATTGTTGTTGGAATAATTCAATTCGTAAGAATTTTTATCATACCTGCTAAAGCTCATGCCGCCGTGGTAACAATAGCCAAACAGGAAAGGATTGTAATGGAAACGGCGCAATTTGTTCGTTGTCTTATTTATTTATGTCTTTCAGGCCTTTGCTGTTTATCATCCGCAGTAGTTGGCCTTGTTAGGAGTAATAAATTGGGAGCATATCTTTCAACTTTGGGAGAAGAGGTTAGGAGAGACTGATGGCACAGTTGAGTTTACAACACTTAGATAAAGTTTATGACAACAATGTTCAGGCGGTCTTTGATTTCAACCTTGATGTCAAAGATGGAGAATTAATAGTTCTTGTTGGCCCCTCTGGCTGTGGGAAATCTACAACCTTACGCATGGTGGCGGGTCTTGAAGACATTACTGATGGTCATCTTTTCCTTGATGGTAAAGATATTACAAGAGCACCGGCAAAAGACCGCGATATGGCTATGGTTTTCCAAAACTATGCCCTATACGGACACATGACGGTTTATGAGAACATGGCGTTTTCTTTGACTTTGAGAAAAGAAAATCCCAATATCATACACAAAAAGGTTCTTGCTGCTGCTGAGATTCTTAATTTAACAACCCAGTTGAACAAAAAGCCCGCACAGCTTTCTGGCGGACAGAGGCAGAGAGTTGCAATGGGAAGAGCCATTGTTAGAACCCCAAAGGTTTTCTTGTTTGATGAGCCTCTTTCTAACTTGGATGCAAAGCTCAGAGGTTCTACAAGACGAGAAATATTGCTGTTACATAAGAGGCTTAAGGCTACAATGCTTTATGTAACCCATGACCAGACAGAGGCTTTGACTTTAGCTGACAGAATTGTTTGTATGTCCATGGGGCATGTTCAACAAATTGGAACCCCGTTGGAGTTGTATGACAATCCTGCAAACCTTTTTGTTGCAAGTTTTATAGGGCTGCCTCCTATGAACCTATATGATGTTAAAGTTGTAGGCTCTCATCTTGAGGGGAAAGGCTTTAATATCGGGCTAAAAGAAGAGGAGAGAGCTCTCTTGGCCAGTTACGATGGCAAGGAGATTGTGCTTGGTGTGCGTCCAGAGAATGTGACCCATGGAGATGATGTGCCGGTTAAGGTTTCCATGAATGAGAATTTGGGAATGAATACCTTGGTGCATGGCAATGTGGGCACGGCGGGAGATTTGCATGATAAGATTACGGGCAAACTCAGGGGTTGGTGCAATTACAAGGCTGGTGACGAGGTGAGGGTTTCCTTTGACAAGATGCATTTCTTTGACAAGCAGACCACAATGGCTATCAAGGGGGAAAACTGATATGGCAGAGAGAAAGGGCTTTAAGGAGCATATCAGAAAGCTGGTTGTAAAGATTAAGCGTAATCCTCAAAAGATTGGTTTTCTGGCTTTTGTGTTGACGTTCGTCTATTATTCGCTGAATCTGACCTGCATTTCAAATACCACGGCAAAGATTCAGGGTCCGGGGATGGGGCTTAGCGGGTTCTGTACTATGCTGTTTTCAATTTTGGCGCTGGTGTGCTATATGAATTCTTTCCCGCGGAGGAAAAAGCCAAATATCGCAATGATTGTTCTGATGTCGGTGATGATTGGCCTTGTTATTTACTGCGATATTAACTACAGGTCTTTGATTTTTAAGGCAGTGTACAGAGAGGTAAGTCCAATCAAGGTAACGACTTCCACGGCCTATATTGCAAAGGCTGCCACGGTGTTGAAAAATCACATAATTTTCCTTGGAATTTCGTGTGTGCTGACCGCCCTCATGCCGGTATATAGCAAGCTTTTGAAGAAAATTAATACTTCCATTGATGTGGATAGCTACGGCAATATGCAGGCCATTGATATTGATGAAGAGTAGGCGAACGAGGTTTAGGTGTCCCAGGTGTCCAAGAAAAAGGCTTTCCAAGAAGAATTTAACTCTTATGACTTGAAAACCAAAGCGGTTGAGGATTTGGTGGAGGCTTCTGAGGAAAATACGCCTGATTATGGCAGTGAGGAGTTGTCTAAATACAAGACCAAGTCCAAGTTTCACATTCCAAGTGCTGTGAAGGCGTTATTTGTGAAGTTTTGGTTTGGTGGCATGGTTTGTTATTTTTTCATGTGGGGACTTGGACTCTACATCCCAAGCCAGCTAGATTTATTTGTGGTGACAGCTTTTGCCCTAGGTTTTGTAACCGATATTCTTGTCAATAACATCTTTAGATTCTATGCCGAAACTGAGGGTGCAAATGACAAGTGGATGATGTTTCCTAAAAAAGGTTACAAAAGTCTTGTGCTAAATATTGTGTATGCTTTTGTTTTACTTCTTTGTGTAGCAAAGGCTTACAATTTAATAAACACTGTAATTTTAAGCATTACAGGAGAAACTGAAACTGTTCCATTTGGAGTTGAGCCCATTTCTTTTGGCCTCATCTATTTGGGTTTTGATATGCTTTTCATTGGGCTGAAGAGATTTGCTAAGAAGATAATCTTGGATGCAAGAAGGAAGGAGGATCTTTCATGCCATACCTAACATTAAAGGACATAAACAAGATTTACCCTAATGGCTTTCATGCCGTTCACGATTTTAACTTGGAAATAGAGAAGGGCGAATTTATTGTATTCGTTGGCCCTTCTGGCTGTGGTAAGTCTACTACTTTGCGCATGATTGCCGGTCTTGAAGAAATTAGTAAGGGAGACTTCCTTATTGAAGGTGTGCGTGCCAATGAAAAAAGCCCAAGGGATAGAGGTGTTGCCATGGTTTTCCAAAGCTATGCTCTTTATCCTCAAATGACTGTTTACGACAACTTAGCCTTTGGCCTCACCTTGCAGGGGGTTGATGAAGATGTCATTGAAGACAAGGTTCAAAATGTTGCCAAAATTTTAGGCCTTACCGAATATCTTGATAGGCTTCCAAAGGCTCTTTCTGGAGGTCAGCGCCAACGTGTTGCAGTAGGGCGTGCAATTATTAGAAAAGTAGGTATCTTTTTGATGGATGAACCTCTTTCAAACTTAGATGCAAAGCAGCGTGTCACTATGCGTTCCGAAATTACCCAAATTCATAGAGATACTCAGGCTACTACTATCTATGTTACCCATGACCAAACAGAAGCCATGACAATGGCTGATAGAATAGTTGTCATGAAGGAAGGCTATATTCAGCAAGTTGGGACTCCTTACGAATTATACTTTAATCCTGTAAATGTTTTTGTTGCTGGCTTTATTGGCGAGCCTCCTATGAACTTTGTCAGAACCACTGTTAAAGATGGGCATATAATGATTGGAACCAATGAAATTGATTTGGCGGAGAAACTGCCAAACGATGTCCTCTTTTACTATGAAGGAAAGGAAATTGTTTTTGGTTTCCGTCCAGAGGCTATTGTTTTGGGTTCTTGCGAAAACGCTTATCATATTAATTGCTCTGTGGAACTTACAGAACTTTTGGGAGACAACACTAACGTTTACGTTGATATTCAAGACAATAAGGCCATATTAAAGGTTGACCCACATGAAACCCCTGAGATGGACTGCGAACTGACTTTCTCCATCCCACTGGAAAGTGTGTACCTGTTTGATGGAGAAACTGAAAAAAGGCTTGATTAAAACTATTCGCGCTAGCTCCAAAGCACACAATCCTCTTTTTACCAAATAAAGGCGATGCTGTTTTATTCGCGCTAAAACCAAGCAGAGCCTTTATTTTGGTTGTTTTCCAATATAAGCCAGAATCCCACCATCCACATAAAGAATGTGTCCATTAACAAAGTCTGAAGCATGGGAAGCCAAGAATAGAGCAGGTCCTTCCAAGTCTTGAGTCTCGCCCCATCTCTCTGCTGGGGTCTTTGCAACAATAAAACTGTCAAAAGGATGTCTAGAACCATCGGGCTGACGTTCACGAAGAGGTGCAGTTTGCGGGGAGGCAATGTAGCCCGGGCCAATACCGTTGCACTGGATGTTGTATTTGCCATATTCGGAACAAATATTTCTGGTGAGCATTTTGAGGCCGCCCTTGGCTGCAGCGTAGGCGCTAACTGTCTCGCGTCCAAGCTCGCTCATCATGGAGCAGACATTGATAATTTTTCCGCCACCCTTTTTTATCATTGCTGGGATGACTGCCTTTGAGACTATAAAAGCTGCAGTGAGGTCAATGTCTATGACCTGTCTGAACTCTTCTACAGTCATGTCTGTCATTGGGATTCTTTTGATGATTCCAGCGTTGTTTACAAGGATGTCGACTGTTTGACCAAAGTCCTTTTCAATCTGGTCTCTAGTGGCAAGAACTTGAGCTTCGCTGGTTACATCGCACACATAGCCTTGGACTTCTTTTACGCCTGCTTTTTTGTACTCATCAAGAGCTTTATCTATTCCTTCTTGGTGTCTGGCATTGAAAGCAATTTTGGCACCAGCCTTTGCGTAAGCCAAAGCAATTGCAAAGCCAATTCCGTAAGTTGCGCCGGTCACCCAGGCGAGTTTTCCTTCAAGAGAAAAGTTTTTTTCCAGATATGTCATTTTGTCCTCCAAACAGAAGTTACGCGAAGTTTTATTACCCTTTCATCATAGCATAAATAAGCAATCTGTGGTACAATTTTACTAGTTTATACTGCGTAAAAAAGTTGCAAGGAGGATGCCCCATGGACATTAGATATTCAACAGGAAAAGAGCCTTTTAAGAGAATGAATACTCAAGAACTCAGAGATGAGTTTCTCATCACAAACATTTTTCAACAGGACAATGTTAGTGCCGTTTATTCTCATGTGGATCGCATAGTAACCATGGGGGCAATGCCAGTCTCTAAGAAGGTCAATCTTGAGAAAAATATCGACCCTTGGAAGAATTTTGGTGTGAACTATCTTCTTGAACGCCGAGAGCTTGGAACCATCAATATAGGTGGCCCAGGAAAGATTTATGCAGATGGCGTAGAATACAAGATGGATCATTTTGATGGCCTATATCTTTCAATGGGCACGAAAAAAGTGGAGTTCGAGTCACTAGAGGCCATCAATCCAGCAAAGTTTTACATTGTAACAACCCCAGCCCACACGCCAAAACCATCCAAGCACATTCCATACGAGATTGCAATTCACAAACATCTTGGAGCACAGGCCACCTCCAACGAGAGAACCATCAACCAGTACATTCATCCCGATGTCCTTGACACTTGCCAACTTTCAATGGGGCTTACGCACCTTGAAGAAGGATCTGTGTGGAATACAATGCCCGTTCACACTCATGAGAGAAGAATGGAGGTTTATTTCTACTTTGATGTTCCAAAAGACAACGTTGTTTTCCACTTTATGGGAGAGCCAAACGAGACCCGCCATATAGTAATGCACAACGAAGAAGCTGTAATAAACCCATCCTGGTCAATTCATTCCGGCTGTGGAACTTCAAACTACACCTTCATTTGGGCCATGTGTGGAGAAAACAGAGCTTATGATGACCAAGACTGGATTAAGACCGAGGATCTTAGATAGTGAAAATCTTTGCAAAAGAAACCGATAATCTCAATGATCTTTTTAACTATGGTGATTCTTGCGAACCTTTGACTGTTCAGTTGCCTTCTAATGTGAAATTCCGCCAAAAAGTTTTCATAAAGCGTGGCAATGTAACAGTCTTAGGAAACGGAAGCTGTATTTCTTGGGATGACCACAATGGGATGATTGCTGGCTTTGGAACTGGTGATAGTGCAACGCTAACAATAGAGGGTTCCAATGTTTCGTTTGTGGATATTATTGTTGAAAACTCTTTTGATTATTGGAAAGCTAAAGCTATGAGGGATGAAAACCCGTCAACTATGATGGGCCTTCAGGCTGTTGCTGTTTTTATTACTCCTAGTGCAGATAATGTTTTCTTTGGAAATTCCACCCTCTTAGGTTGGCAGGATACCCTGTTTACAGATGGCTCTAATGGACGGTTTGTTAATTGCACAATCAAAGGCCATGTTGACTTTATCTTTGGCAGGTCAAATACCGTTTTTGAAAAGTGTGTAATTGAGTCTTTAGGTTCTGGTTATGTTACTGCACCGTCTACAATGGCTAGTCAAGATGAAGGTTTGGTTTTCAACAATTGTAAATTAACTTGTTCTCCCTCTGTCTTGCCTAGTAGCGTCTATCTTGCGCGGCCTTGGCATCCAAGTGGGAAACCAGGCGTTTGCTCGGCAGTGTGTTTTTGTGCTTGTTCCTTTGGCCCTCATGTCAATAGCGTTTTATGGACAACAATGAAAGATTCTAAGGGGATTGTTCATACCCCAGAAGAGAGTAGGTTTTACGTAAAATGATTTACAAAGATATTCAAATAGGAAAGGCCCTTTTAAGAACTTATGTTCTTTCTAATTATGAAGCAATTGATATCAACAGGCGCCGAGCTTTTATTTTAATTTGCCCGGGTGGAGCCTATTGCCATTGCTCTGATAGAGAAGCGGAGGCTGTGGCTATTAGGTTTAATGCTATGGGGTACAACTGTGGAGTTCTTTTTTACACTACAAACAATATTGAAAAGTCAGAATACAGTCCCTCAAAACATTATGAAAAGCTATATCCTACTCCTCAAGTTGAACTTGCAAACGCCATAAAATATATTCGCTCTCATTCTGATGAACTTAATACGGATCCCAATAAAATTGCCATTTTAGGGTTTTCTGCTGGAGGGCATTTAGTTGCCAGTCATGGAGACTATTGGCAGGACTACGGAGAGGAAGCAAAACCCAATGCAATGGTTCTTTGTTATCCGGTAATAACCACTGGAAAGTACGCACATGAGTGTTCAATTCATCTTCTAATTGGAGAGGATAAGTCTCTTTTGGATAGGGTGTCTCTTGAGAAACATGTTACTCCCAAAACGCCTCCAACCTTTATTTGGACCACAAAAGAAGATCAGGCTGTTCCTTATGAAAACTCGTTGATGTATGCCGATGCCTTAAGGCAAAACAATGTCCCATTTAGCCTAAAAGTGTATGAAAAAGGCTGTCATGGTCTCTCTTTAGGCACTCAAGAGGTAATGGACGATACTCGCCCAGCTGTTCCAGAAATTCAAGATTGGCCAGAGCATGTAGACGAATTTTTGCTTAAAATCTTTGGTTTTAGATTTTAGTTTCTAAAGTCCAAATATACTTTTGCCTTCAATTAGATGAAGCTTTGCATCCTCTTGAGCAATTCTCTTTAATGCCTCAGAGAATCCACTTTTTGAGCAAAGGTAGAATTCTCGCTTGTGAGTTTTGGAATCCGCAATGTAAGATTTTCTTTTTAGTTCATCTAACTCAAAAGTGGAAACTTCTTTGTTTCTCCATTTAAACTCACCAAAAAGAATTTCGTTTTCACTTGTTCTAGCAACAAAATCCAATTCTTCATTTTGTTTCTCAATGGGATTTGCAAACTCAGCAAAGCCGAATTCTGTTATGGGCTTCTCTGAAACTGATACAATATATTCTCTAATTGTTTGTTCTATTCTTTTTCCTGTGAACGCCTCTAATTCTTTTACAGTTTTTTTAAACAGGGGTAGGGCATTGTCTAATTCAATACTAACTTGTGCTGGATAAATAAATCTAAACCAAAAAGCAAAAAAGTTATCTTCAATTGTCCAACCAAGAAGTTTAGAATTTATTACCGAATTTTTCTTTTCTCCAACAAAACCAAGAGTGGAAAGTTTTTTTAACATACTGCTACAAAGGGCAACGGACATACCTGTTTTGTCTGCTATTTTAGATGTTTTATTTATGCCTTGAGCAATTGTTGACATAAGCAACATGAAAGAATCAATGTTACGCACTTCTGCATAGAGAAGCAAAAAAGGTTCTGTTAATAGTGCTCCACCCATTGAAAAGAACTCTTCTTTTAGAGCCTCTTGAAGAGTCTTGTAAAGGGAAAGTCTTTTAAGATAATACGGCACACCAGCTGTTATGACATAAGCCTGAGAAATATCGTCTAAAGACCACTTTGGGAAAAAGTCTTTTGCATAAACAGGGTTTATTGCGTTCAGTTTCAACCTAAGAGACGTCCTTCCAAAAAAGGGCGTTTTCCCACCTATTACGTGTTGAATCATAAAAGATTCCATTGAAGAGCAAAGAATGATTTTTAATTGTGTGTTTTGAAACACAGTATCTGAGTATTTTTGCATTATTGAAAGAATATCTTTGTTGCTTTCTTCTAAAAATGAAACCTCGTCAAAAACAACTAACAATTTTTCAGTTTTTGCAAGGTTAGCAAGATCCTCAAAAGCAGCTTGATACGAGGAATATGCAATGTGTGTGCTCGCAGAGTAAAGGTTGCTAATTTGAGATGCCAGTTCTGCAAGATTGTTAGCTTGATTTGTTGTTGCTTGAAAGAAAATAGACCGTTTGTGTTCTGCATAATTTTTTAAGAGAAAACTCTTTCCAATACGTCTTCTTCCATAAACAATGCCAAGAGAATAATCGTCTTGAGCCCAAAATTTCTCGAGAAGGTTTAATTCTTTTTCTCTGCCTATTAGTTTCATTTTTTGCTCTTATTCCTTTTACACAAGGATATTGTAATTATTAAATCATGATTTGTCAAATCGTAATTTAATAAATCATGATTTAACAAATGAGGATTTGAGCATTGAGATAAAGGCGCCAATAAGAAGAGGACAAGAT
>CAVKHB010000016.1:11991-12775 GCA_963656005.1 Coriobacteriaceae bacterium | reverse complement strand
GGCTCTACTACAATGGGAACTTGGTGGATTGTTGCTTTCTTTATTGCAATGCTAGTTTCCATGTTTTGCTGTGCAATTCTTGGTGTGGTAATAGAGAAGGTGGCTTACAAGCCGCTGAGAAAGGGCTCAAGATTGGCACCACTACTTTCTGCCATTGGTGTTTCATTCATCCTCTCCAACGGAGCGGCATGGATGTTTGGCACTCACTCTAGAAAACTCGAGTATCCTTTTAACAATACTCCAATCTCCATTGGTGGAGTTGTCATCACCCCACACCAAATTATGGTCTTGGTGGTAGCTATTGCAATGATGGTACTTCTTAAGATATTTGTGGACAAAACTCGTATGGGAAAGGCCATGCGCGCCACTTCTCTGGATGGTGAGACGGCAAAACTCATGGGCATTAATTCCGATAAAATTATCTCCCTTACCTTTGGAATTGGCTCGGCTCTTGCTGCCTGTGGTGGCATGTTAATTGCCCTTGATTACAAGGTCTATGCTACTATGGGAACAATGATTGGTCTTAAGGCCTTTGTTGCTGCTGTAGTTGGCGGTATTGGAAATATTACCGGTGCCATGCTGGGTGGTTTCCTTCTTGGTATATTGGAAACCTTTGGTGTTGCAATTCTTGGAATTCCTCAAGGCTTCAAAGATGCAATAGCCTTTGCTATTTTGATTTTAATTCTTCTGGTTAAACCTGAAGGTCTTCTTGGAAAAGCGGAAAAGGAGAAGGTCTAATGCTGAATTTCTTTCTTCTTATACTAATTTATACTTGCATTTATGC
>CAVKHB010000016.1:7344-11981 GCA_963656005.1 Coriobacteriaceae bacterium | reverse complement strand
CTTTGCTATTGGCAGTTATACAACGGCAATTTTGGTTACAAAACTAGGCTGGTCCTTCTGGGCAACCGTTCCTGTTGCTGTTCTTCTCAGTGCCCTGATGGGTGTTCTCATTGGTCTTCCAACTCTGCGTCTTAAGGGCGATTATCTTGCTATTGCTACTTTAGGTTTTGCCGAGATTGTTAGAACTGTCATAAACAACTGGGATTCCCTTACAAATGGACCTATGGGAATTCAAAGAATCTCAATGATTTCCTTCTTTGGTATAAAAATTAGCCCTTATACCAAGTACGGTTTTCTCATTATGGAGATTATTCTCTTGGCTCTTTGTTGGTTTTTGCTGGAGCGCCTAGTTTCTTCTCGCATGGGAAGAGCCTTAGAGGCCATAAGAGAAGATGAGATTGCCGCTGCCTCCATGGGCATTAACGTCACCAAGTACAAGGTTTTCTCCTTTGCTATTGGCGCAGGGGTCTCCGGCATTGCTGGTTGTCTTCAAGCAGAATTTGTTCTTTCTGTCTCTCCTGGTTCTTATGTGTTCATGGTTTCTATCATGGTACTTTGCACTGTGGTTCTTGGTGGTATGGGAAACTTCTTGGCTGTCATTCTGGGAGCATTTCTTATCCAATTTATTTCTTATCTTCCACAGCTTATTGGGCTATCTTCCGTCATTCCTGCACAGGCTAAGCAAATTATCTTTGGCCTTATCTTGGTGCTTATGATGATCTATAGGCCACAGGGGATTTTGGGAAGGAAGAAGAGGAATAATAAGATTAAAGATTTTAACGTTGGAGCTGGCGAGATTAAACAAACGCATTCTGGCGAGCTGGATGGGGAGGTCAAGTCATGAGTATGTTAGAAACCAAGGCCTTGACCCGCGAGTTTGGCGGAATCATTGCCGTGAACAGGGTAGATTTTACCGTTGAAAAAAACATGATAACTGGCCTCATTGGCCCCAATGGAGCGGGAAAAACTACCTTGTTTAACAATATAACAGGCCTAGATGTTCCATCTTCTGGAAAGGTCATATTTGAAGATAAGGACATAACGGGCATGCCTGCAAATAAGGTTTGTAGACTTGGAATTGCCAGAACTTTCCAAAATATCAGGCTGTTCAAAGAGCTCAGCGTCTTGGACAACGTTATGGTAGGCCGACATTTTCACACCGGCACCCTGAAGAATAGGACTCTTCAAGCTCTAGTTTCTTTCGTTAATGTAGAGAAGGAAAAACGCGAGCAGATTGCCAACGCCACCAAGTGGCTTGAATTCTTTGGCCTTGAGAAATTCCGCGACGACGACGCTGGTAGTCTTCCCTATGGATATCAACGCGAGCTTGAGATTGCCCGTGCATTGGCCACCGAGCCTAAACTTCTCTTCTTGGACGAGCCGGCTGCGGGCATGAATCCTCAAGAGACCGATAACCTTATGAAGACTATCAGACGCATAAGAGATTTGGGCGTTACAATTGTTCTTATTGAGCACGACATGAAGCTGGTCATGAACATTTGTGACAATATTACAGTGTTAAACTATGGTCAAAAGATAGCTCAAGGCACTCCAAGCAGTATTCAATCTAACCTAGCAGTAATTGAGGCTTATTTGGGTACGGATGAAGAAGATGAAGATGATGAGGAATCTGAGGATTCTGGGAATTCTCAGGGGGAGGAGTGACCATGTCTGACAAGGTTTTATTGAAAATAGAAGACATTGCTGTAAGCTATGGAAACATAAAGGCTTTGCATGGTGTCTCAATGTCTGTCAACGAAGGCTCCTTTGTTTCTCTTATTTGAGCCAACGGAGCAGGTAAGTCAACATTACTAAAAGCTATTGTTGGTCAGGAGCCGTTAATCGCTGGATCTATCAGCTACGAAGAAAATGTACTTTATTCTGTAAAAGATGGACACTATCACGGAATTCCAACGTATAATGTAGTTAAAAAGGGTATAGCTCTAGTTCCCGAAGGACGCCGAGTTTTTGCAGATTTAACCGTAGAGGAAAACCTTGACATGGGAGCCTTTATGCTTAAGGATGATGGCCTAATAAAGAGGAAGAAGCAAGAAATGTTTGACTTCTTCCCAATTTTAGGACATCGTAAGAAGCAAAAGGCAAGAAGCCTCTCAGGTGGCGAACAGCAAATGCTTGCCGTTGCGAGGGCACTTATGGTGAGTCCTAGATTGCTACTACTAGATGAACCTGGTCTTGGCTTGGCGCCATTGATTGTCCATGACATCTTCAGTAAGTTGCGACATATCAACAAGGAAGACAAGGTCACCATCCTTGTTGTTGAGCAAAATGCTAGGCTTGCATTAAAGAGTGCAGATGACGGTTACGTCATGGAAAATGGAGTTATTGTTCTTCATGATAAGGCTTCTGCCTTGCTCAAAAATGAGAAGGTTAGAGCCGCGTATCTTGGAGAGTAGTTGAATTGGGAATAAATTAGGGAGGTTTGGCAAAAGCCTCTAGGGGGTTCTATGATTATTGAAAGCAGAATGACAAAAAATCCTATTACTTGTGCTCCTGACATGTCTATTCAGGATGCTTCTGACTTAATGGCAAAAGAGCATGTTCACAGACTTCCAGTTCTCGATAAGAATGGAAAACTTATTGGAGTTATCTCTGAAAAAGACATTCTTAGAGCGGCTCCATCGCCTGCTACAACGCTAAGTGCTTATGAAACAAACTATCTTTTGGCAAAGCTTACTGTCAAAAAGATTATGAGTAGAAATCCAATTACCATCACAAAAGATACCACCGTTGAGGCTGCAGCAACACTCATGGTAGACCAAGATCTTTCCTGTCTTCCAGTTGTTGAAGGTGATCACTTGGTTGGTATTGTGAGCAAGAGTGATCTTTTCAAGATGCTCCTTGAGACCTTTGGTTCTCGTATTCCTGGAACAACAATTACCTTCCTTGTTAAAGAAGGCAAGGGAGTACTTTCCGAGATTATTGGCAAAATTAGCTCTCAACAGCTGGACTTAATTACCTGTTCCTGTTTTGCTGGAACTGATCCTTCCAATAGATGCATTTCTATCAAGGTTGACGGTATCTCCGGCAGAGACCTAGTGGATCTAATCAAACCTTTTGCCCTTGAAATAATGGACGTTGAAGAGGCCAATAAACTTCTGCACTTATCATTTTAGGGCTTCTGCTCCTTGTGTTATGTGTTACCTAATTTGGTTCAGACACATAAAAGTGTTACCTTTTTTGCATCATATCAAAGACCTAGTGGTTGGCTTTGATACAAGCGTTTTTTATGACTCACAACAAAGAAATTGAACAAGTGGAAACCAAACATTCAAACATTTATTATACACCTTCTAATTTTTAACTTTAGCTCATGAAACCATGTTTACTTTGTCTTATCATTTTTGCTTGCTTTTTTCCTTTCTTTCACAATATAATGAAAGCGAGAAAGAGAAAGAAAGAGGATAAAGGAGCGAAAGATAAATGAAAGAAGGGCTAAATACAGAATTCAAAGAACTTGATAGGGAAAAGGGGACTTTACCCTCTAGCGTTTCTAAAGAAATTGTTGCCTTTGCTAATACAGAGGGAGGAGAGCTTTATATAGGAATCAGTGATGATGGCAAAATTGTTGGTGTTAATGATTCTGATGATACAATGACAAGACTCTCTAATGTTGTTCATGATACAATTCTTCCAAATATAATGCCGTTTATTCAGATTCGTTCTATTGAAATTGACGGAAAAGATGTGATTAAAGCGAATGTTTCAGTTGGAAGTGAGAGGCCGTACTATCTTGCAAAAGAAGGGTTAACTCCAAAGGGTGTTTTTGTTCGAAGAGGGTCAGCTTGTATACCCCTAAGTGAAGCAGGAATAAGAGAAGTGATAATGGATACCTCGGGAAAGTCTTATGAGGAATGTAGAAGCCTCAACCAAGATTTGACTTTTGACACGTTGAAATCAGAAATGTCATCAAGAAATATAGAGTTTGGAGATTCTCAAATGCGAACCTTGAAGCTGATTGGGTGTGATGGTCTATATACAAATCTTGCCTTACTACTCTCAGATCAGTGTGTACATACTATAAAAATGGCAATCTTTCAGGGAAAAGATAATGCCATATTTAGAGAAAGGCAGGAATTTTCAGGCTCATTACTTAAACAGCTAAAAGAAGCATACCATTTTTTGAATTTTTATAATAAGACAGAAGCTAGCTTTTCAGAACTTAGACGTATAGATAAAAGGGACTACCCAGAAGAAGCACTCAGAGAAGCACTACTTAACAGCATTATTCACCGCGATTATCTCTTCTCTGGCAGTACAATAATTAATATGTATGAAGACCATGTTGAGTTCATTTCTCTAGGGGGATTAGTTCGTGGTCTTTCAATGGCATCTGTTATGATGGGGGTCTCTCAATCTCGCAATCCTAATTTGCAGTCGGTTTTTTACAGATTGGGGCTTGTTGAAAGTTATGGTTCTGGTATTAGGAAAATAATGAGACTCTATGCTGACTTTTATCCTCAACCGGTGTTTCAAACTGCAGAAGGTGGTTTTACAGTTACTCTTTATAATAGAAATGAAAAAGCAATAGCGGATGAAATTATTACTGTGAGCGAATCTGAACCTAAAGAAGATATAGAAAAAGCAATAGCTAATAAAAAATTCTTTTTAATGACCGG
>CAVKHB010000016.1:0-7334 GCA_963656005.1 Coriobacteriaceae bacterium | reverse complement strand
TGCACTTGCCAAAAAAAAAGAAAGCATTACTCGCAAAGAAATTGAAGATCTCTATGGCTTTGGATCCACGAAAGCGTTTAATCTACTCAAAAAACTTTGTAGCAAAGGTTTACTTAAACAAAAGAAGAACGGAAACCAAACCGTGTATATCTATTTACAATAACTCTAATCTACATTGATTGTGCAAATTAGCTATGTTAGAATGCAAGGCAAAAGGTGGAATGAAAAATGGCAATTCTTCAAGCTTTAAATAGTGCACCACTTTATTTGATTTGTGGTGGAATTATCGCTTTTGTTGCGATAATTTGCATAGTATTCCTCGTAAGAGCCTATAAAGCAGGTCTTGCAATAGGAATGGACAAGAAGAAAATGAAAACTGTTATAACCTCAAGTGCAACATTCTCGTTGCTTCCAAGCGTTGGAATTTTGCTAGGGGTTATTGCCCTCTCTGGGAGTTTGGGAATTCCATGGCCTTGGCTGAGATTATCAGTCATTGGTGCTCTTCACTATGAAACTCAGGTGGCACAAGCGGCCGCTGAACAGGTAGGGCTCTCAAGCCTTTCAGCAAGTGAAATGACAGCCCAAGCGTTCGCTACCATAGCACTTTTGATGAGTATTTGCATAATGTGGGGCATGATTCTGTCTATTTTCTTTAATAAGAGCTATCTCAAAAAACTTAGTGGAAAGGGAAAAATAAAAGAACAACTACCTCTGGAAGCAGAGTCTAATAAATCGAATGGGGGTTTTGCAGACAAAGCCATGACGGCAATGTTTATCGGGCTTGTGAGTGCTTATGTAGCTTCCTACATTGGTGGATTTATCTCTGGCAAAGGCGTTTTCACCTTCAAGGGCGACTGGGTTCCGTTAGTAGTTGTGGCGGTTAGCGCCTTGGCAATGGCCTTCTTTATTTGGCTGTCTGAAAAGAAGAAGATGGCGTGGGTTGAGAGCTTCTCAATTGCAGGAAGCATGATTTTAGGCATGGCAAGTGCTGTGATTGTAAGCCTTTAAGAGGGGAGTTTAGCTAAAATGGATAACAAGACAAATAATGAATACTTCGAAAAATATAACAACAAAACTCACGTTTTGGGCAGAATCTTTACCACCATTGTTTTAATAATGCTTGTGGGCGCTCCTTTCTTGATTGGAAGCATCTTGGGCGCAATGCCGGATTTAAAGGCTATAGCAAAGGGTTTTATAAGTGTAGGCTTAATTTGGACGGTCAGTAGCGTTGTAGAGTTTTTGGTATATACACCAATGCTTGGAGCTGGCGGAAGCTATTTGGCTTTCATCACTGGCAACCTGATTAATATGAAAATCCCCTGCGCAGTTAACGCAAGGGACATTGTTGGAGCTAAATCTGGAACTCCAGAAAACGAAATTATTTCCACACTTTCAATTGCTACATCTTCACTTGTGACGGTATTGGTATTGGCTTTGGGAGTTTTACTGCTTCAGCCTCTTCAGCCAATTCTCCAAAGCGAAGCCTTACAGCCAGCTTTCTCCAATGTAGTTGCAGCCCTCTTTGGTGCAATGGCTTACAAGTATTTCCGTGGCAACTTGGATATTGTTGCAATTCCATTTACCTTCCTGTGCGTCCTGTTTATCTTGGTGCCGTCTTTAACCAGCTCCACTAGCTTCATGATTATCCCAGGCGGCGGAATTGCAATCCTCGTATCTTGGCTTAAATTCAAGAAAGCAAAGAAATAAGATATAAGAGGTCTTTGTGGTTTGCAAAGACCTCTGATTTTTTAATTTGTGGAAAAACTTGCAAGAAGGCTAACGTTGTAGCTCTGGGCTGCATTCATGGCCACAGAAACACTGAATTCGTCTTCTTCCACCAAAACGACATCCAGCACAATAAGGCCAATGCCAGAAGTAAGCAAGGCTAAGCCCGATGCTATATATAAGCAATCTCCCACAGTTCCATCTACAAAGTAGCCGCCAGCGGCGCAGGCTAAGCCTGCTACTAGTGAACCAACTGTAACACCTGTCCAAGTTTTTCGGCTTTGCTGGAACTTTAAGTATCTTGCTGCTTCATCTGGACGACCAACGATTGTGTAGAACTGATCCTTAGTAAGTTGTGTAGAACCCTGATAAGGAGTCCAATTAATTTTTGTCTCAGTATAGACATAGCTTGGGCCATTTAGATAAAAATCAAAAGCATTTGAATAGCCATAAGCTGAGTAATTCCAAAGATTTGTATAAATATTTGTGTTCTCGCTTGTGACAACATACAAAGCTTGGTTTGAGAAATTTGCTGCCTGATCTGCAGACAAATTATTTGTTGATGTATCGGCAAAAGCGGCACAACAAATCATCAAAACAAAAAGGGAAACTAAAACTTTTTTCATAAGTATCTCCTAGGGGCAATGTAGCATTTTTAGCCAAGATAGAAAAGCTACTTAATTTCTTTAGGAAAAGATGTTGCTATAACAACAGAGAATCGGCAGTTCAGCCCCTAAACTAAAGAAAAAGGGAGAGAGCTGATGATTGAATCCATAGACTCGCTTTTAAGTTGTGCTAAGAAACAGGGCAAGCGGAAGATTGCTGTTGCTTGTGCTCATGATAACCATGTGTTGCGTTCAATTGACGATTTACATAAGGCAAATGTTGTAGATGCAATCTTGATTGGTAGCGAAAACAAGATACGCCAAATTGCTCAAGACTATAAAATTGATTTAAGTGAGTATCAAATCCTTAATATTGAAGATAAGAGCGAGGCTTGTAGACTTGCTGTGACTCTTGCTAAAAAGGGTGAGGCTCATGCAGTGATGAAGGGTCTTGTTGACACTTCTATCATTCTTAAGGCTGTTTTGGATAAAGATATTGGACTACGTTGCGCTAGACATTTATCGCATGTGGCTTTGTTTGAAATCCCTGGGTTTGAAAGATTGTTGTTGGTGACCGATTCTGCAATGAATATTGCACCGGATCTTGAGGCCAAAAAAGATATCATTGCTAATTCTGTTTTGGTTGCTAATGCTATCGGGATAAAAAAACCTGTTGTGGCGTGCTTGTGTGCGGTGGAGAAAGTCAATCCCAAAATGCCCGCCACGGTGGATGCAGCCGAGCTGGTTAGGGCGAATATTGCTGGGGAGCTGGAGCATTGCACGGTGATTGGGCCAGTTGCCTTGGATAATGCAATTAGCGTGGAGGCAGCAAAGCATAAGGGGATAACGGATCCTAATGCAGGCTATGCAGATATCTTGCTGGTTCCAAATATAGAGACGGGAAATGTTTTGTATAAATCGTTGGTATATCTTGCTCGCTCAAAGGTGGCCAGTCTTATTGTTGGCGCCAAGGTTCCTGTGATAATTACGTCTCGTGCCGACAACGTGCAAAGTAAGGTTTATTCAATCCTGTTTGCGCTTACTTTGGCTCCAAAGGAGGGAGAGCTCATTGGCAAATAATTACAAAATTCTTGCAATCAATTTTGGCTCTACTTCCACCAAGATTGCTGTTTATGAGGGCGAAAATAGGCTATTGGTTCACACTTTTAATCATTCCCACAAGGATATGGAGGGCGTTCATAACATGGAAGAGAACGCTGCAATGCGTAAGCCATTAGTTCTTGAATATCTGAAAAAGCACGGCTTTGACTTGAAAGAACTTGATGCAATTGTTGGTAGGGGTGGTCTTGTTAGGCCAATTGTCGGCGGTACGTATAGGGTCAACAAAAAAATGTTGGAGGATCTCCTAGAGTGCCGATATGGGACACATGCGTGCAACTTGGGTGGAATTCTTGCGGCCGAGATTGGGCAACAAATCTCCAAGCCAGCTTTTATTGTAGACCCTCCTGTAATTGATGAGATGACAGATATTGCCCACTTATCTGGCCATCCCGATTTCCCTAGACGCTCAGTTTTTCATGCCCTCAACCAAAAAGCAATTGCTAAAAGATATGCCAAGGATGTTGGCAAAGCTTATGCAGAATTGAACTTAATTGTTGCCCACATGGGTGGTGGGGTTACTGTTGGTGCTCACAAACAAGGGAGGGTTGTTGATGTGAACAACGGCCTAGAAGGAGATGGTCCTTTTACTGCTGAGCGGCCGGGAAGTCTGCCCGTTTTGCAGGTTCTTCAAGCTGCCTTTGAGCATAAATATGGGGAGAATTATGAGGCGCAAAGGCGTTTTTACATGTCAAGATGTGGCTTGATGTCCTACTTAGGAACAAATGCCGGTCAAGTTATTGGAAAACGTATTGCTGATGGAGATAAAGAGGCAGAGTTCATTTATAAGGCAATGGCTTATCAAATTGCCAAGGAAATTGGTGCCATGAGCGTGGTTTTAGACGGTGAGGTTGATGCTATTTTACTTACCGGCGGACTGGCTTACGACAAGTTTTTAACTGGCTGGATAGAGGAGCATGTTGCCTATATTGCACCTGTTCATATTTATCCGGGAGAAGATGAGATGCAGGCTCTTGCAATGGGGGCTTTGCGAGTTCTTAGCGGACAAGAGAAGGTTTTGGAGTATTGATATGGCTATAAAAATTTCTTTTAAAAGTGATTGGTGTAAGGGTTGTGAGCTTTGCATAAGTGTGTGTCCAAAACAAATTGTTGTGCTGGAAGAGTTTATCACCAACAGAAATGGATATCATCCTGCAACTATAAAACCTGAGGATTTAGAGAAATGTATTGGGTGTGCAAATTGTGCAAAGATTTGCCCTGATTCAATTATCACAGTTGAACGACTTTGACTTTTGCGTATCAAAACGCTGACTGAGCGCTGAAGGAGGTAAATAATGGCAAAGGAATTATGGAAAGGCAACGAGGCTGTTGCAGAAGCTGCAATTAGATCCGGTTGCAAGTATTTCTTTGGCTATCCTATTACGCCACAAAACGAAATTCCCGAATATTTTGCGGAGCATTTGAATGAAGTTGGCGGATGCTTTTTGCAAGCGGAATCGGAAGTTGCGGCAATCAATATGGTTTATGGTGCCGCTGGTTGTGGCAAAAGGGTGATGACGTCTTCCTCTTCCCCAGGAATTTCGTTAAAGCAAGAGGGGATTTCCTATCTTTGCGGGGCGGAGCTTCCCTGTGTGATTGTCAACATGATGCGTGGTGGCCCTGGTTTGGGTACAATTCAGCCGGCTCAGGGAGATTATTTTCAGGCAACTCGTGGTGGTGGGCATGGAGACTACAGGCATTTGGTTTATGCGCCTGCAACCATTCAGGAGGCTGCAGACTATGTGCGCATTGCTTTTGATGTGGCCGATTACTACAGAAATCCTGTCATGATTCTTGCCGATGGCATGATTGGGCAGATGATGGAGGCTATTGAATGGCACGATATCCCTCAACGAGAGCTTCCTGCAAAGGAATGGGCCACAACTGGTACAGGGAATAAACGCAAACCTAACATCATCAACTCTCTATACATAGATCCCAATGTGTGTGCAGAACATAATGAAAGGCTTGCCCAAAAATATCGGGATATGGAGGAATGCGAAACGCGATGGGAACAGTCTAATGTGGAGGGCTGCGAGGTGCTGCTAGTGGCCTATGGGACTCCGTCGCGCATTGCAAAGGCGGCCATGAAATTGCTTGAAAAGGAGGGGATTCGGGCGGGCGTGTTTAGGCCTATTACGCTGTGGCCTTTCCCAGGTAAAGCGCTCAAGAAGGTGGCCATGCAGGCTTCCTGCAAGATTGTGGTCACTTTTGAGCTTAGTATGGGTCAGATGGTGGATGACGTGAAAATTGCGATTGAAGGGTGCCGGCCAGTTAAGTTCACGGGTAAAGCGGGCGGCGTTGTGCCAAGTCCTAGCGATGTGGCCAATTTTGCCAAGAAATCGCTTGAAGAACTTGCGTTGGGGAGGTAAATATGTCCATTATCTATCAGAAATCCAAAGGGCTCACGGACGCCCAATTGCACTACTGCCCTGGATGCACCCACGGAATTGTCCACAAATTGATTGCTCAATCCCTCGAAGAGCTGGACGTCCTAGGTCGCACCATTGGGGTGGCTCCTGTGGGGTGCGCGGTTTTTGCCTACAACTATTTTAATTGCGACATGCACGAGGCGGCACATGGCAGAGCCCCAGCAGTTGCAACGGGTATACGCCGAGTTTCTCAGCCCGATGTCATTGTCTTTACCTATCAGGGAGACGGCGATCTTGCGGCCATTGGTACTGCTGAAATAATTCATGCGGCCATGCGGGGTGAGAAAATTACGACTATTTTCATCAACAACGCTATCTACGGCATGACCGGCGGTCAAATGGCACCAACAACTCTCTCTGGTCAAAAGGCCACCACCGCGCCTTTGGGCCGTCAAAAAGGGGACTATGGAAGCCCTCTTAGAATGTGTGAAATTCTCAGCACCATAGATGGTTGTGCCTATGCTGCTCGCGTTTGTGCCACCGATATCCCTCAACTAAACAATGCCAAAAAGGCTATAAAAAAAGCCTTTGAACTACAAAAAGAGGGTGCAGGCTTTACCTTTGTTGAAGTTCTTGCAACCTGTCCAACCAACTGGGGCAAGACGCCAGTTGATGCCGTTAAATGGCTTAAGGAAAACATGATTCCTTATTTTCCGCTTGGAGTTTATAAGGATTCTGGCCTTATTGTTTCTGGCGGGTCTGTTGGTGCTGTTGGGGAAAAACCGTTGGGAGGTGAGGCATGACAAATGAAATTATAATATCTGGTTTTGGCGGACAGGGGGTTATGGCCATTGGCAAAACCCTTTGTGAAGCAGGCATGAAGGAAGGAAAAAACGTTTCTTGGTTGCCTTCATACGGCCCTGAGATGAGAGGAGGAACAGCCAATTGCTCTGTAGTTCTATCCGAACAGACCATTGTTAGTCCAATAGTTTTGGAGCCAACCGAACTTATTGCAATGAATTTGCCTTCCTTGCTTAAGTTTGAAAGTTGTGTAGTTCCAAAAGGCTTTGTCTTTGTAAATAGCTCAATTGTTTCTGAAAAGGTGCAACGTCAGGATTTGCAAGCTATATATGTTCCCTGCCTAGAAATAGCTCAGGATTTGGGAAATCTCAAGGTTGCCAATATGGTGATGTTAGGCGCCTACATAGAAGCTATGAAAAATTTGCAAATTGATACAATCCGAGAGATGCTTGGGCTCATGTTCACCGGGCCAAAAGCCAAATTGGTTGAACTAAACCTTGAAGCTTTAAAACGTGGGGCTTCCTGCGTTAGATAGTTGAATTTGAGTTTTATCTTGTTGGAGGTTAGTTATGTTGGATCTGGAAATTAAAATTACTAAGACAACAAAGCCTAAGCTAAAACCCGTGGATGAACGCCAGCTTGGATTTGGTAAAATATTTACTGACCATATGTTTATAGTCGAATACACAGAGGACAAGGGTTGGTATGATGC
>CAVKHB010000015.1:8175-12894 GCA_963656005.1 Coriobacteriaceae bacterium | reverse complement strand
GTACAAGTATTGCTGGAGACCTACGCCAAGAGCTTTTTGACCACATCCAGAAACTTTCCTACACCAACTTAGATAATCTTGGAAGCGATACCCTTATCACTCGTCTCACGGCCGACATAAACCAAGTGCAAACGGGCATCAACATGGGTCTTAGACTACTTTTGAGAAGCCCTTTCATAGTTTTTGGCGCTATGGTAATGGCCTTCACCATTGATGTTAAGTGCGCCATTATTTTTGCAATTACAATCCCAATCCTCTTGGTTGTGACCCTTTTCATTATGAAGGTAAGCATCCCATTATTCAGTAAGGCACAAACTGGCTTGGATAAAGTCACAGAGCAAACCAGAGAAAACCTTACTGGAGTTAGAGTAATTAGAGCTTTTTGTAGAGAAGAACAAAGCATAGAAGACTTTGATAAAAGTAATAATGCATTAACTCGTTTAAATTTATTTGTGGGTCGCATTTCTGCAATACTCAATCCTTTAACCTACGTGCTAATCAATATTGCAACGATAATTTTAATCAAACAGGCGGCCATTAGGGTAAATCTTGGAAACCTACAACAGGGAGATGTAGTTGCCCTTTACAACTACATGCTTCAAATTGTAGTTGAACTTATCAAACTTGCCTCTTTGACCATTACGCTAAACAAAGCTCTAGCCTGTTCCAAGAGAGTTTTCTCCGTACTTGAGGTAAAGCCGGACATGGAGTATGTACAGGCAAAAGCGGATGCAGAAGAAACTTCTAAAGAAAGCGCTTTGGATGAAGACTCCTTGCCAGCTGTAGAGTTTAAGGATGTAAGTTTCACCTACTTTGGAGCAGGTGCTCCAAGTTTAAGCAACATCTCATTTTCTGCAGGCAAAGGCCAAACAGTGGGCATCATTGGTGGAACGGGAAGTGGAAAATCTACTCTAGTAAATCTCATTCCTAGATTCTATGACGCAACTTCTGGAAGCGTCCTTTTGAAGGGTCAAAACGTAAAAGATCTTTCAAAAAATGAAACCTGTAATCTAGTTGGCGTGGTACCACAAAAGGCTGTTCTGTTTCATGGAACCATCAAAGACAATCTAAAATGGGGAAACGAAAATGCAACGGATGAAGACCTTTGGCAGGCATTGAGCCTTGCTCAAGCAAAAGAGATTGTAGAAAAAAAGACAGGACAATTAGACTTTGAACTGGAGCAAGGAGGCAAGAACCTTTCAGGTGGACAAAAGCAACGCTTGACCATTGCAAGAGCCTTGGTAAAGAAACCAAGCATTCTAATTTTGGACGACTCTTCTAGCGCCCTTGATTTTGCAACGGATGCCGCTTTAAGAAAAGCTCTTGCAGGACTTGTTGAAACCACCACCTTCTTGGTTTCTCAAAGAATTGCTTGTGTACGCTCAGCCAACCTAATATTAGTTCTAAATAACGGCACTCTTGCAGGACTTGGAACCCATGATTCTTTGATGCGAGATTGTAAGGTTTATCAAGAAATCTACTATTCTCAATTCCCTGAAGAACGTCCATCAAATTGGGAGGTGCAGGCATGAAACAAAAGAGAACCCTTTTAAGACTCACCCCGTATATTGCAAAATACTGGCCAGCTCTAATTCTGAGCATAATCTTTGCAGCTGCAAGCGTAATCCTACAACTATATGCTCCAATTCTTTTTGGCGATGCAATAGACCAAATCCTTGGACCAGACATGGTCCAATTTAGCCCAATGTTTGCCTATCTTAATCAAATATTGATTGTAATTGCTGTGGCCGCTCTTTGTACTTGGCTTATGAATTTGCTTAACAATCACATCACATTTAAGATTGTTCAAGACCTTCGCTCCAAGTCAATTAGAAAGCTTCAAAAACTACCTCTTTCCTACCTAGATGGACACAGTACTGGAGACCTTGTCAGCCGCATCATAGCAGATGCAGATGTCATCTCTGATGGCCTACTTTTAGGCTTTACCCAGATTTTTTCAGGTGTTATCACCATTATTGCTACATTATTCTTCATGTTCTCCAAAAATGTGAAGGTTTCGCTTTTAGTTGTCATACTCACCCCGTTAAGCTTCTTGGTTGCTCGTTTTATATCCAGCCGCTCCTTCTCAATGTTTAAAAAACAAAGTGAACTCAGAGGCCAACAAACAGCCCTTATTGATGAGCTGATAGGAAACCAAAAAGTTGTGAAAGCCTTTGGCTATGAAGATAAAGCTTCTGCTAGATTCAAAGCGGTCAATGATGATTTAGTAAACTACAGTAAGCACGCAATCTTTTATAGTAGCATGACAAACCCTTCAACCCGTTTTGTAAACAGTCTAGTTTACGCCGGCGTTGCACTCCTGGGAGTGTTGCTAATTCCAGGTGGAAGTCTAACCGTTGGTGGTCTTTCGGTACTTTTGGCTTATGCAAATCAGTACATGAAACCCTTCAACGACATAAGCTCTGTTGTAACAGAACTACAAAACGCCCTTGCCTGCGCAGCCCGTGTTTTCTCTCTTTTAGATGAGAAAGAAGAAGTCCCATCTCCAGAAAAAGAACTACCTGAAGCCAAGGGAAATGTAGAAATCAAAGATGTAGCCTTCAGGTATGAAGAAGACCATCCTCTTATTGAAGACTTCAACCTAAAGGTACAGCCTGGCATGAGAATTGCCATTGTTGGACCAACCGGCTGTGGCAAGACCACTTTAATCAATCTTTTAATGCGTTTTTATGATGTAAATAAAGGAAAAATCAGCATAGACGGAACACCAATTGATCAAGTCTCACGTCACAGCTTACGTCGTAACTATGGCATGGTCCTCCAAGAAACTTGGCTTCAGCACGCCACCGTTAGGGACAACATTTGCTTTGGAAATCCAAAAGCAACAGAAGAAGAAATTATCAAGGCGGCAAAGGCCTCTCACTGTTGGGAATTTATCCAGCGCCTTCCAAATGGACTTGATACCGTTCTCACTGACGGAAGTCTCAGCCAGGGCCAAAAACAGCTGCTATGTATAGCCAGAGTAATGCTAAAGATTCCTCCAATGCTCATCTTGGATGAAGCTACTTCCAACATTGACACCTTAACAGAACTGCAAGTGCAAGAAGCCTTTGACACTCTAATGGAAGGACGCACCAGCTTTGTTGTTGCCCATAGACTTTCAACAATACGCAACGCTTCCCTCATTCTTGTCATGAAAGACGGAAAAATCATTGAACAAGGCAACCATCAAGAACTCCTTGCCAAAGGTGGCTTCTACTACACACTGTACAACAGCCAATTTCAAAGGGCTTAGCTTTTGGCTAAGCCCAATGGATAAAAGTGAAACTCGTTATAAGAGGACCTCCTTTACGCATCAAAGTTGTAGGTATCCATCATGCTTCTTACAAGGCCTGTAACATTGTAGATACCATAAACACAAATAATAATGCCCGTAACAACAGGGCCCATACCCATAGCTTCCGCCATGGTTGTTACAGTAGTGGTTAGAGCAAAATCTGCCTGAGGGATTTTTATTAAATCCTTAAACCATTGTTCAAAAGTCATACCTTCTTCCAATCCATATTGGTAATACTCATACAAAGACATGACAGAAAGAGCGACAAGACCAGCGCCTATTGCAATTGCTGCCGCCGCACTAATCTTGCCCCAGAATACCAACTTTGGAACACAGGCATAAACAATGCCAGCAACCAACAGAACAATTGCTCTTGTAACCAAAACCTTCAAATCCTTATAAAACGCTTCTTGCTGGTCTAAAGGAAGACCCTTGGCATATATCATGCCCTTCTCAGTCATGTTCTTTTCTAGCTCATTTACCTGAGAATTCAATCTCTCATATTCTGAAACGCTCAAAACACACTGGGCCGTTGACATAACAGGATCTGTGTCCAGCGTTGCTTGAGACACATCCATGGCATAACAGAAATCAAGATAATCCTTTCCTCCAGACTCCATCATTGTCAACTCTACAATTTGGGCGCCTGTCATTGGCCCAGAACCCTTCGCCACCCCGTTATCAATAGATTCCCGCAAGTCGTCATCTAGGCTATCTTTAATACAATTCATCTGAGCATCAATAACCTTAGCAACCGCAGGCTTCATTTCCTCGTCCGATATAGAACTCTTAAAGGAAGGGGTGAAGTTCATATTGCAAGCCACAATACAAACTAGCAAAATTAGGCAAACTAGTTGGTTAAAGACAAATTTACCCAAATGTCTATTGTTGTAATACATCTAAACCTCCGCAAAGAACCATCCAAAGGACAGCCTAAATCTGAATGTTGTGTAACAGGGAAACGTCCCTTTAATTCGCGAATATTCTTCAGAGAACGTTCCCGATGGATCTCTAATACAAAGGCTTGGTTCTAGGAAAAGTCCGTAGCCCAAATCAAAAGTCCAACCTATCAACACCTCATTCAAGTTGATTAAATTCTCCAAAATCTCACTTCCATTGGAGAACCCAACGCTAAAAAGGGACAGACCCATAAATGGTCCAGTATCCCACGGATAGTAAGCAAGCATAACTCCAACTTCTATCATGTTTGCACCATCATTCATGGTGAAACCTAAAGGGAGTCTTAACTCAAACCCATCCGGTAAGGAAAACCTAAAATCCCCCGTAATCTGAAAACTTCCCTTGTTAAAAATTGGATCTTGAACCGTTCCAAAGTCCAAGGAAAATCCCAACTTATTGGAGCAAAACAATGCTCCAATAAGTACGAAAGCCAACAAAAAACAAACCAAAACTCTTTTCAT
>CAVKHB010000015.1:0-8165 GCA_963656005.1 Coriobacteriaceae bacterium | reverse complement strand
CCATTTAACAATCACTCGCCACTTCTGATAATCCCATACAGGTTGAGTTTTAGATTCTCCATGACTACCAAGAAATACTCATTTGAAAGACCAAAAGATTGTACCTTTGAAGGAAGTTCAACGGCTCCAAGCTGGGAAACCTCATAGGCAGAAACCTCATAACTAATGATACGATTAGCAGTATCCAGAATGTAGAAATAGTTAGAACCATCGGCTTCAAGATCCTCAATTCCAAGGTCAATACTCTTGTATTTCGTGTAAGCACCGCCAGAGTTCACCTTATAAGTTGTAAACCCACTATTGTTTGCAACTACTACCAGCTGATTATTTACAAACCTAATATGTTTACCTGCTATTGTGTTAGCCTCAGAGGCACATGCATTGCTAGGAATTCCAGATGCTCCAGCAACAGCTGAAGTAAAACTTGTGGAGCTTTGAGAAACCGTAATTATGTTAGTGCCAGACGCACTTACATCAATATCCGAGACAGGATAGTAAGTAGCACTCAACTTGTTGATAGCTCCCTTAACCTTAACTGTAAAGCCGTCAACCAGTAAAGAAACGTCATTTTTGGAACCAGCATCTGAAACGTAAATATAATTGTTTCCAGAGAAGGCAGCACCTGTTAAATCAACGAAGTAATAACCATTTACTGGCACAATGCAGTTACTTTGCAACTTTTCTGTAAGGGTATTAACTGATGAATCAAAGTACATACAAATGAGACTTTCTCTATTATCAACAAAATCCCCTGTGAAGATTACATAGTTGGAAACAGGGTCCGAGAACATCTTTTCAACATCGGCTAACCAAGAAAAATGTGTGTTGGTATAGGTTTTCTCAACACTAATTGAGTTAGCGTGTGCTGAACAGACATAGAGTTTGTTCACATCTGGAGTAATTACCAAGAACTTATCATCTGGAAGAGCGCTAACTATAGTTTTTGCAGTAATTTCCAGACCGCTTCCAACATCTTCCACTAACAAGGAAAGTTCACCAGGCTGGCCATTTGGCTCAACGGTAAAGGAACAAGAAGCGGAACCTGTACTACCCATTTTTTTGTTGTAAACCACAGCATCAATCCTGTGCACTCCAGCGTTAGGAGTAAAGCTTAAGGAACTTCCCGATGTAGCCAACTCTGTGGAGTTCATGAAATTACCATCATAATACCACTCAATGGTTAGCCCTTCTGCATTAACCTTACTTGGCTCGCTAAAGGAGAACTTACAAGTATAATCGGACTGTGCAACCATGCTTGATGGAGAACCCTCAAGAGCCAACGAGCCTTTTATAGGAGTGCCCGTTGCATCTGTGATGTAGGTCAAAGTGTTCGCACCAAACTCGTTGAAGTGAAAGATATGACTACCCTCAGTGGTTGTACCATTGGAGATCCTTACCGCTTCAACAAGACCTGCAACCTGTGTTTCGCCATCATACAAAAGAACTTTCAACCTATAAGAGCCTGCTGACAAACTTTCTGAAACCGTCGCCGTCATTGCAACATCATTCTGTGTAATATCCAAAGGATACTCACTTCCACTCATATCAGGACCAAGTAAGAAAGCATCAACTTTAGGAACGGAGACATCACAATAATGCCAGTCTACGGTGAATCTAAAGGTTCCAGTTCCAACAAGGGTATCTAGGACAATTGTTTGTGGCGTTGGCTTATCAGTAAGCTTGAAGGTCAAACTGCCAGTAACTAGTTCCGTGCCAGAAGCATTCTTTCCCTTTGCAGTAACCGTCCAGTCTCCTATAGTTAAGCCTTCAATTGTCAATGAACTACTTTCCGAGTCTACTGAAAAGGTCTTTCCATTAGGACCTGTCCCCGACACGGAATATTTGCTAACGTCCAAAAGAGAGCTGTCGCTTGGCAGCAAGGTTTTGGACTCCGAATACGTGGATAAAATCAACTTCATAGTCGTTGTCCCCGGATTTTCAGAACACGAAGCTAATAAAGCTAAAGTTACCACCAAAATTGCTGTAATCAAGACTGTTTTTCTTCTACTCATCTTGTACCTCCATTAAGTAAGTCAAGAAAGGTAGAAGCTTCCATTTAAGTTTTTTGAAGATTTTGAAAAAAATTTTGAGTTTTTTTTGTTTTTTTCCACACTTTTTACAAAAAAAGTGATTTGTTGTGGTTTTTCTCCCCTCAAAGGGCTATTATCAAAGCATGAAAACATTAATAAAGGTACTAATCCTTCTGCTCTTTGCAGCAGAAGTCTTCTTCCCTAGCATTTATATGTCCCGTGCAACCCTAATTCCAATGTTCGTTGCAATGGTTGTCTTGGTAATAGTCTATTGGTTTCTCATGTACTGGGTCAGCAAAAAAAAGGCCATCCAAATCCTAGGTAAGGAACCCCAATTCGATATCTTCGTGGGCAAAATCCCCACTGACCCCAGCGCAGATCTCACACGAGGTCGCCTTTGCATAGTAGACGACACCATCTCCCTCATCCAAAAGACCGATGGTAAAGAAAGTAAAACAACTCCTTACAAGATAGTTTGGACAATGCCAACTTCCAGCGTAACTTCTCTTGGCTTTGGAAAAGTCCTTTCCATTCGTAAAGGTTTCATTTTATATATGGATACAGATGATGTACGTTTCACCTGCTCAAAAATTGGAAAACACAAAGAGGCTCTCTACAAAGCTCTTGGCTGGAATTTTGAGACAAAACCAGAGGAGACAAAAACAAAATGAGTAATGAAATCAGAATAATAACAACCGGTGGAACTTTTGATAAACTCTACGATGAAATTCGTGGCGAGCTCACCTTCAAAGATTCTCACCTTCCAAGGATTCTAGAACAGTCACGTTGTACCTTAAAAATGAAGGTTGAAAACTGCCTTGCAATTGACAGTTTATACATGAACGAAGAACATCGGCTCAAGGTTGCAGCCTCATGCGAGGCCAGCCCAGAAGATAAAATTGTTGTCATCCATGGCACCGATACAATGGTCCAAACAGCCAATGTCATAGCAGAAAAGTTAGGTAAAGCTACAAATAAGACCATTGTTCTCACTGGTGCAATGGTTCCTTACGCTCTTGAAAGTTCGGATTCTGTCTTTAATCTTGGTTGCGCAATCACAGCCGTGCAATTAAAACAACCTGGCGTATACATCTGTATGTGTGGTCGTATTTTTGACTACGATAACGTGCGCAAAAACCGTGAAAAAGGTATCTTTGAGCCCCTACACTAAACTAAATCCAATATTTGAGCTGGCTTACTAATGGTTCCATCGGCTCCCTTTTGAAAACCAAAGCCCCAATCAACGCAGATGCAATCACAGCCAGCAAGCTCCGCCCCTTGCTTATCAATAAGAGTATCTCCTACAAGAACTGCCTCTTCTGGTTTCAATCCCATGCGTCTAAAACCTTCTTTCAACAAGCCCGCCTTTGTAGCCTCTCCCTCTAAATCTAGGCCAAGAAGCTGATCAAAAAGATCTTTAATCTTGAAATGCGTACACATCTCAATCACGAGATCTTCATTTTTCATGGAAGCAACAGCAAGCTTATACCCGCGAGCCTTAAGTTCTTTTAAGACATCAACAATACCCGGATAAAAAACAGCTTGATATCTGCCAGTTGACTCATAAAATTCTCTATATGCCTTCACCAAGGGGTCAATTAGAGCTTCATCTTTCACGCCAAAAGCAATCCTGAAGCAATCTCCAATAGGTGGCCCGATAAATTTATTCCATTGCACATCAGGACTTATAGTTTGCCCTAACTTCTCCATGGCATATCTTCCACCGGCATAAATACCCACAGAGGTATCCATAAGGGTACCATCAAAATCAAAGAAAACTGCTTTATATTTCACTATTTACGCCTCTCTAGAATTCGCTTTCCAAGGTTCTCCACCATTTTCCACTGCCAATCTAGGAAGCTATTCTTAGTAATCTTATTATATTCACACTTCACCAACGCGCCATTTTCATTGATAGAAAGCTCCAGCGAACTCCAGCTATCTTTATGCTCTGCATACATCATGGCTCCCACATTTTGGCGCCTCTGCATCCCCAACATCGGGTCGCGCGAAGCCTTATACACCATCACGGAGATAGTCGTATCCGGGATTGTGAACATCTTATCCCTGCCATCTTTAACGCAAGCTTTCAAGGCCGATTCCATTAAATTTGACAAGCTGTTACGCTGCTCGCCAGAAAGCTGAGAAACATATTGCGTCACGGCATTCTCTTTTGTAAAGCTTTTTACAACAGAATCCAAAAGCGTCATGGGCTCTGACGCTGTTTCAACCACAGGGGGTTCTGCTTCAGGCTCAGGCTCAGGCTCCGGCTCTGGTTCTGGCTCAGGTTCTGCTTCTATTTCCTCTTCAAGTTCAGGCTCTTCCTCAACCTCTGGTTCAGGTTCTATGTCCTCTTCAGGCTCCGGCTCTGGTTCTGGCTCAGGCTCAGGCTCATCCGAATCTATATCATCAAACAAAGAGCCGTTATAAGCATCTTCATCATTGTCATCTTCTTCTGGCGCTTCATCAGAAGATTCTCCCTCATCTTCTTCATAAAGTTCAGAATCTTCATAGCCTTCATCTTCTTCTTGTTCTTCAACAAGAGGATCCTTTGTAAACTCGCTTGAACCAACCTCTTGAAGATAAGAATAATCTTCCTCATTTTCCTCTGGGTCTTCATCCCAAGGAAGATCATCTTCAAAGTCCTCAAGCTCCTCTTCTATTTCTAGCGCATTGGGCTCAACATCTGTGTCCTCTGAATCCTCTGAAACTTCTTCAAGAACCTCTTCTCCTGGAAAATCCTCCTCAGAACACTCCTGTTCAGTAGGCTCCACTTCCACAGGTTCTTCTTCAAAAACCTCTTCTTCAACAGGTTCCTCCGGAGGATATGCATCCGCCAACCTTTCATGAATTTTCTTAAGGCTATATCTAGTAACAAAACTATAATATCTTCCCGAGTATTTTAAGAATGGAGTATCCAGACTCTCCATAGCACTTTCCATAATGCCATATTCTGTATCTTTAAAGTCTTCTAACGAGCCACAAGGAGCACAAAGAGCTTCACAAATTGAAATATCTAACGAGCAAATATGCTGAACATCATAGCCTGAGAAGTCATTGCTGTTTGAATTTTCATGGTCAACTATACAAAAGAAGCAATCATTTATACTTTCACGCGAACAAACATCAAGAAGAGTCTCTTCTGGGAAAATCTTACTATAAAGTTCTTCTCTCAAAGCAAACATCCCATCAAGATCCGTCTTACCCAAAGCCCTCTTTAGAAGAACACTGTAGTCTATATAACGCATGGTGGCCTTAACATTTTCCATCATCAAACGGTGGAGATTCTTGCACCCCTTAGAATGTACAGCGTTTTCTGCATCACTTGGAGTAAAGAAGGCTTGCTTACGAATGGCAACAGAATGAAGAAAAACAATCAAACAATCAGTTGCTAACTTGGAAAAGCTGTCGTTTCCAAAGGACGACTTGTGAAGACTTGCATATTTTAGAATGCTGGCAATGTTAAATCTATAAGCCTCTTTAACAAGTTCATTCCTATACAACTCAAGATAGGTAGCCTGTTGATCCATATTTCGCTGGAGCTTCTCAGCTGAAATGTTTGTCATGTCTTTTAAATTCCACGTAAGATAACAGTTCATTTGTAAACTCCTAAGAGATTTTTGTAAAAACCTCTATACCCGTTAGTATGGCACATCTTTTAACTTTATTCATCTAATATAGCGCAATATGGCAAATAATTATATAATCAATAGGCCATGTATTTTTGTGCACAGGTATTAACCGGAAAAGAAATTGAAACAAAAACCTCTATAGAAAGACTTTTAGCAGGCATAGAACAAGAGACCGTTGTCTGGTTCCCCACAAAAGAAAATAGAGAAAAAAGGAAAGGACTTGAAACCACCGTAAGTAAACCACTTTTTGCCGGTTACCTTTTCATCTTCTGGGATGGAGAACAAGAGATGGAGTTCCCTCTTATAGACATTCGCAGACTCACAAACGTAGTTAGGTTCTTGCGCTACGACAATGGAACCCACGCCCTGCAAGGAAAAGATTTAGAATTTGCAAAATGGATTCACATGCACCGAGGAAACATTAAACGTTCCAAGGTAGTCTTCAAGGAAGGACAAAAAGTCCACATTTGTGAAGGCCCACTCACAGGCTTTGACGGGAAAGTCATAAAAGTAGATAAACATCACAAGAAAATTACCCTAGGTTTTGAGTTTGCAGGTAAGATTACACCAGTTAGTTTCTCCGTTGATTTCTTATCTTCTTATTCTCAAACAGATGCCCCAAACCTGAGCAAGATATAAAAATTATAGGTTATTATAAGCTTCTAGACCCTTTTTCAAACAAGTACAAGCCTTCTCAAGATCTTCAGTATTCAACACGTAGGCAATACGAACTTGGTTGTGTCCAAGCCCTGGAGTTTCATAAAAACCCTCTGCTGGAGCGAGCATAACCGTCTCACCTTTGTAGTTAAAATCTCTCAGCATGAAGATTGAAAAGTCTTCGGCATTTTCTACTGGAAGCTCTGCAATAAGATAGAAGGCTCCCTTTGGCTTTACACACTTAACGCCCGGAATCTTCTGCAATGCCTCAACAATAAAGTCTCTGCGTTTTTCATACTCTTCATGAACCTCCTTCATATAAGAAGCAGGAGCACTGAGGGCAGCAAGGGCAGCATATTGTTCAACAGAAGGAGGACAAAGTCTTGCTTGGCTTAACTTTAAGGTTTCAGTTATAACATGGTTGTTTCGGCTAACGATTGCACCAACGCGAGCTCCACACATTGAGAAACGCTTTGAGAAACTGTCTACACAAATAACGCGGTCAGCGTAATCGGTATATTTGAGGATGCTGGTGAAGACCTCTCCGTCGTAGCAGAATTCACGGTAGACTTCGTCCACAATCAAGAAGAGATCGTGCTTGACGCAGAGGTCAAGTATTGTTTTGTACTCTTCTGGTGTGTAGACATGTCCGGTTGGATTGTTTGGACTGCACAGAAGAATGGCCATAGTCTTTTTTGTTATCTTGGCCTCAATAGTGGAAAGCGGTGGGAGTGCAAAGCGGTTTTCCAAGACACTGGTAACTGGCACAATTTTTACATTGGCCATACCTGCAAAGGAATGCACGTTGGTGTAGTAAGGTTCTGGGACAATTATTTCGTCGTACGGGTCACAGAGCGTCATGAAAGAAAAGAGCAAAGCTTCTGAACCACCTGTGGTGATAAGAATATCTTTTGCCTCAACATCTACACCCATGCCCTTGTAATACTTCACCAAAGCTTGGCGAAGAGGGAGATCTCCGTCGCTTTCTCCATAGGAAATAATGCCATAAGGATAATTATGGACGGCGTCAATGGCTTCCTGAGGGGTCTTGATATCGGGCTGGCCGATATTCAGATGATAAACCTTAATACCTTTGTCTTTAGCCGCAATGGCATAAGGGGACAATCTTCTAATTGGCGATGCTTGAAAGCCTCTAATTCTAGCCGATATTTCCATACTTACCCCCTGAAGTTAACTCCCTGCATTCTGCACGTTATCAACAAGTTTCTGAACTACCTTTCTATTATCCAAAAGTGGGCTAATTGATCTTCCATGGTGAAGTCTGCTTATTACACGAGCAAAAAGTTCGCTTATATCGGTCTGAATAAACCAAGACTTGGAAAGAAGATCCTCACCGTGATAAACAGCATTTGTTCCAATTACATAATCAAAAACCTCTTCTTCATGAGCCTTGTCAAAGGTTTCAACAGCATTACCGTTGAAGAAAGGAAGGCTGGTGATACAAATAATCTTTTTTGCCCCCATGGTGCGTAGATGCTTCATTGCAATCAGCATGGTTCCACCAGAGGCAAGCATATCGTCAGCAATCAAAACAGTTTTGCCCTGTACGTCACCAAGAAGACTAATGCTCTTAATGTTAGTATTCTTTGCTCCAGTTGTAACAATTGAGTAATCTCTTTCCTTGTAAAGCATTGCAAGTGGTCTATGCAAAACCTGAGCATAGAACTTGTTCCTTGCAACCGCACCTGTATCAGGAGATACAACTGTAATATCTGGATCTGAAATATCAACAATTTTCTTCAGCTCTACCAAAATTTGATAAGAAGCATGAAGATTTTCCATGTGAAGTGATGTAAAGCTGTTTTCAATTTCTTTGCAATGAAGG
>CAVKHB010000014.1:0-13546 GCA_963656005.1 Coriobacteriaceae bacterium | reverse complement strand
CTCTAGCTAATAAGAAGGCAAGTCTTGCCGTTCTTCGTTTGATGATATCCTGAATATCGTAGTCAACTTCTGAGATGAATTTTGTAAGATTTTTAATTTCTTTTTCGTAGTTATCGGCCGTATCAAGGATGTCATACATGACCTTTAAGAGTTTTTCTTCAGGATCAGTAATGCTTGCCCATTCTTCGGTTGAGTATTTTGCCAGCATTGCATCCGTGGTGCTTTTTATTGCGTATAAAAAAATCTCAGATTTATCCTTAAAATACTGGTAAACGGTTGTTCGAGAGAGTCCGCAAGCAGAGGCAATTAAGCCTAGGTTTGTGTTCTTGTAACCTTCCCTTGCAAATACGTCTAGGGATGCATAGAGGATTTCTTTTCTTCTCTGATCGTGATCTATTTGTTTTGGCATCTTCTCACCCGTCATTATAGCGAAAAAACGAAATACAGTCAAAGTTCTGGGCCTCTTGTTTGTGTTGCTCTTGCCGATTTCTTACTATTTTCGTAATTTAGGCTTTGGGAGAAATTTAGGGGGTTTTGCAAGAAACCTCTCAGGGGGTACGAAATGAATTTTGATAAATTTACTATAAAGATGAAAGAGGCTTTGCAGGGTGCCGAAAACCTTGCTTCTCGCTACAATAATGCTGAAATAGGGAACGAGCACATGCTCCTTTCTATGCTTCAACAGCAGGATGGAATTGCTCAACCGCTTTTTTCAAAGGTGGGAATAAATTACCAGAATTTGCTTTCTGATGCTCATAATATTGTTGAAAGGTTGCCTAAGGCTTATGGTAGTGCTGTAAACCAGACCGTTTCTAATAAACTCCTTCAAGTCTTGAATAACGCACAAGGTGAGGCTGATAAATTTAAGGATGAATATGTCAGTACAGAACACGTTATCTTGGCTATGTTGGATGATGATGGTGCAGCTGGTGCTCTATTAAAGAGATATGGCATTACTAGAGAAGCTCTTATGGATGCTCTTCAGAGTATAAGAGGAAATCAGAGAGTTACAGATGAAGATGCTGAAAGCAAATATCAGTCTTTGGAAAAATACTGTAAGGACATGACGGCTCTTGCAAGACAGGGAAAGATGGATCCTGTTATTGGAAGGGACGAAGAAATTCGAAGAGTCATGCAAGTGCTTTCAAGAAAGACTAAGAATAACCCTGTTCTTATTGGAGAACCTGGTGTTGGTAAGACTGCAATTGTTGAAGGGCTTGCTCAGAGAATTGTAAGTGGAGACGTTCCAGATTCCTTAAAGGATAAGAGACTCTTGTCTTTGGATGTTGGTTCTCTTGTTGCTGGTGCAAAATTTAGAGGTGAGTTTGAAGAGAGACTTAAGGCGGTTGTTAACGAGATTACCAAGAGTGAAGGTAAAATCATTCTATTTATAGATGAGCTTCATACCATTGTTGGTGCCGGTGCTGCCGAGGGTTCAACAGATGCTTCTAACCTCATTAAACCAGCCTTGGCAAGGGGCGAACTTCATGCTATTGGTGCTACAACGCTTGATGAGTATAGAAAGTATATTGAGAAAGATAAGGCCCTAGAAAGAAGGTTTCAGCCTGTTTTTGCGTCAGAACCTTCAGTAGAGGACACTATTGCTATTCTTAGAGGGCTTAAGGACAGATACGAAGTTCACCATGGCGTGAGAATTAAGGACGATGCTTTGGTTTCTGCTGCGGTGCTTTCTAATAGGTACATTACAAACCGATTCTTACCTGATAAGGCCATAGACTTGATTGATGAGGCTGCCAGCCAATTGAAGATGGAAATTGAAAGCCAGCCTACTGAGTTGGATAAGATTGAACGTAAAATCTTGCAATTGAAGATTGAGCAACAGGCCTTGTCTAAGGAAGAGGACGAGTCCTCCAAGGCTAGACTTGAAAAGATAAATAGTGAGCTTGCAGATCTTAAGACCAACAGAGATGCTATGCATCTTAGATGGGAAAACGAGAGAACGGCAATAGAAGAGATACGCGAGAAGAAATCGGCATTGGAAAAGCTCAGGACGGATGAGGCGTTGGCTGAAAGAAGTGGAGATCTTGCCAAGGCTGCAGAAATTAAGCATGGAAGAATTCCTGAGTTGCAACACGAGATTGAGCAGGAGAGTAAACACCTTAGTGAGATTCAGGGCGACCACAAGCTCCTGAAGGAAGAGGTGGATGAGGACGATATTGCTCGCATTGTGTCGTCGTGGACTGGTATTCCTGTGTCCAAGATGCAGGGTTCAGAGATGCAGAAGTACATCAACCTTGAGAATATTCTTTCTGAGAAGGTCTTGGGGCAAGATGAGGCCATTTCTGCCGTAGCTAACGCTATCAGAAGAAATAAGACTGGTATTGGAGACGAGCACAGGCCACTTGGTTCGTTCTTGTTTGCTGGCCCTACTGGTGTTGGTAAAACAGAGCTTGCAAAGGTGCTGGCTTCCTTCCTCTTTGACGACGAGAAGGCGCTAACCAGAATTGATATGTCTGAGTACATGGAGAAATTCAGTGTGTCTAGACTCATTGGAGCTCCTCCAGGATACGTGGGCTATGACGAGGGTGGCCAGCTGACTGAGGTTGTGCGACGCAGACCATACTCTGTAGTGCTTTTTGATGAGATAGAGAAGGCTCATCCCGATGTCTTTAACGTCCTTCTTCAGATTCTGGACGATGGTCGTTTGACAGATGGTCAGGGTAGATTGGTTGACTTCACTAATACTATCATCATTATGACGAGCAACCTTGGAAGTAAGCAGCTTATGGAAGCTCCAAACGTTGAAGAAGGCCATAAGGCGGTAATGGAAATCATTAGGCAGTCCTTTAAGCCAGAATTCATCAACAGAATTGATGAAATTATAATCTTCAATCAGCTTGGCAAGGAGCAGATTAAGGGTATTGTTGAACTTCAGCTCAAGCGGCTCGCTCAGAGACTTGAGAACAGAAATCTTCATCTTAAATGGGATAATTCTGTTGTTGAGTTGGTTGCTAACGCAGGCTTTGACCCGGATTACGGTGCAAGACCTATTAAGAGAGCAATTCAAACCTTGGTTGAGAACCCTCTTGCTGTTGATATGCTTAATGGAAAGTTCTCTGACGGGGATTCTATTAAGTTGAGTGCACCAAATGGTGAACTTCACATTGAGAGAGTTGCGTAAACTTGTGGATTATCTACATCAAATATCCATGAGGCGCCTTCAAAGAGGCACTCATGGACTTTGTAGTTTTTAAGAAGGCGGTTTACAGAGCCTAATTGAGGGTTCTGCAAAACCGCCTTTTTTAGTGTTTTACCCATGAGAACAGGATGCCCGGGCTTTTTCTGTCCATCGTTGTCAATTGCAAATGGGCGTACAGCGTCGTATCCTACAAGAAGTGGACTAAGAGCACTATAATTTGACGGCTCAATTAACGGCATATCTGAAAGATTTATAAAGAAATCTTCGCCGTCTTTTACCTTTGACACGGCACAAACAGTTGAAGAATACTGCCCTTGTGTATAGTTCTCATTGTGTGCAAAGGAGAAAGTTATAGCCTTGGCTTTTGCATATTCAACGCAGGGTTGTAAGATTTCTTCTACCTTGTTCTTCATATATCCAGTTGCAACAACAATTTCTTTTGAGATTTCTGGAGCAAGGCCTTCTAGATATTTTAATGCTTGCAAGCAACAATGAGTTGCCATTGGTACTCCTTTGTAGGGAAGGAGCATTTTGTTGTGTTCTCCCATTCTTGAAGAGGTTCCAGCTGCAAGCATTATGACCGTCATGTCTTTTTTCTCCTCAGTGCTTTCTTGCATCTTCCAAAGAGGTGTCAACTTCTGTATTAAGAGGCACTGGGCAACTCTTCACATCCCAAATCTGATTTGCATATTCCAAGATTGTTCTATCAGATGAAAACCTACCGCTTAAAGCTACGTTGATAATTGCTTTCTTGTTGAAATCCTTGAAGTTGTTTTTGTACAAGTTTAAGGCTTCTTGGTGCCTGTCTGCGTACATTCTTAGGTCAGCAAAAATGAAGTAACGATCGCCTAAATCAAAGATATCGTGGAATAATTTATCGTATACCCCGGGTTCTAAGCTATTAAAGTAGTTGGATTTGAGCAAATTGACAACTTCTTTTATTTCTTCATCTTGATTGATGAAGTCATAAGGGTTGTAAAAATTCTTCATGCCCGCAAGTTGGTCTTCCGTGTGCCCAAAGATGAAGATATTGTCCTTTCCAACTTCTTCAGAGATTTCTACATTGGCACCATCTAGGGTTCCAATTGTCAAAGCCCCGTTCATCATGAATTTCATGTTTCCAGTTCCGGAAGCTTCAAGCCCTGCAGTAGAGATTTGCTCACTAAGGTTTGTTGCAGGAATGATGTTCTCTGCCATTGTTACTCTATAGTTTGGCATGAAATGTACCTGCAAAAGTTTGTTGGTAGCTTCATCTCTGTTCACCATAGAAGCCAGATCATTTATGAACTTAATAGAAAGTTTTGCATTCACATAACCTGGTGCACTCTTGCCTCCAAAGAGGAAGGTGGTAGGAACAAAGCTGCTAGCAAACTTTTTATCGTTTTTGAGCTTTCTGTAAAGCAGAACAATGTTGAAGGCATTAAGAAGTTGTCTCTTGTATTCGTGAATTCTCTTTACTTGAACATCAAACAAGGTATTTGGATTTACCACAATTCCACAGTCCTTTAAAAGGAAACTTGCAGCATTTTTCTTGTTTTCTTTCTTAATCTTTGCAAACTCTTCTGCAAAGGCAGCATCTTCAGCAAAAGGCAGGAGATCTTTTAGCTTGTCAGCATTTGTAATCCACTGAGGCCCAATTGCATCTGTAATGAGATTTGCCAGTTTTGGATTAGCCGAATATAGCCATCTGCGGGGTGTGATGCCGTTGGTTTTATTTTGGAATTTTTCCGGAAAGATGGCGTAAAACTCGGGGAACATGCTATTTTTTAGCAGTTGAGTGTGTAATTGGGCTACTCCGTTGACGGAATGCGAACCAATTATTGCAAGGTTTGCCATCCTAACATTCTTTGGAGTCGATTCTTCTATAATACTTACTTTTTGTATTGCATTTGTTTGTTCTTGTGAGTGTATTGGGAAGAAGTTGATTGCCTTTTGAAGGAAGCGTCTATTGATTTCATAGATTATTTGCATGTGTCTTGGGAGTAAGCTTTCCATCATAGGAACGGGCCATTTCTCAAGAGCTTCTGGCATAAGGGTGTGGTTTGTATAACCCATACTCTTTTGAGTAAGATCCCAAGCCAAATCCCAATCCAAATTTTCCTTATCAATGAGTATTCTCATAAGCTCTGCAATTGCAATAGATGGATGGGTGTCATTCAGTTGGATTGCAGCAAATTTTGGAAATTCTTGCCAATTTCCGCAACTTGCCTTAAAACGTCTGACGATATCAGCAAGAGAGCAGGCCACAAAGAAATACTGTTGCTTTAGCCTAAGGACTTTTCCCATGTACTGGGTGTCGTTAGGGTAGAGAACTTGGCTGATATTTTCTGCCTGAATCTTGGTACGTACGGCTTCCGTGTAATCGCCATTGTTAAACTGCTCAAAACTAAAGTCTTCAACCGCTTTTGCACTCCACAATCTCAGGGTATTTACTGTCTTGCCCCCATATCCAATGATGGGCATGTCATACGCCATCCCGATAACTTTGTCTGTATTTACCCATTTATAATTATCACGTCCATTTTCCCTAATTACCTTCACTTGTCCGCCAAAATTGACGGTATAGCATAAATCTGTTCTAGGAATTTCCCATGGATTGCCGTATCTAAGCCAGTTATCTGGTTGCTCAAGTTGATAGCCATTTTTGATTTGTTGGCGGAATATTCCATAGTTATAACGAATACCATAGCCAAAAGAAGGGATTTCAAGGGTTGCCAATGAATCCAAGAAACAAGCAGCGAGACGGCCAAGACCTCCATTGCCAAGTCCAGCATCTGGTTCTACATCTGCAAGCTCTTCATAGGTGTAACCTAAGTCCTTTAAGGCCTTTGTTACCTCGTTTTGAAGCCCCATATTATTAATATTGTTAGTCATGGCTCTTCCCATCAAGAATTCGAGGGAAAGATAGTAGACTCTCTTTGCTTTTTCTTTTTTCTGAACTTTTCTAGAAATGTCCCACTGATGGATGATTCTATCTCTTATTGTTAGAGCTAGCGCTTCGTATCTGCCTTCCATTGTTGTATGGAAAACGTCTGCGTCTTGCGTGTACTTTAGATGCTCTGCAAAGTCCTTTTCTATAGCTTCTGTACTATGAGAGATTCTAGTGTTTTGATTTAGGTCTTCATTTTTCTGCTTTTTTGCTGGCATTTTTTAATAAACCCTTTGAATTTCTAAAATTTTATGTTTCGCCTTATCTTTTTGCTGGAAAGAAAATAACAGAAACGGCAGAATTATATCAAAAAAAGAGGCTGTTATCAATTCATTTGAACGTAAAACAGACAGTTTGAAGAAGTTATTGACAAAGTATGTGCGTTTTGGTACTTTACATTTTGCATATTTCCGTGCTGGTATTATGCCCTTGTAGCTCAGCCGGTAGAGCACCACCATGGTAAGGTGGGGGTCAGCGGTTCAAATCCGCTCGAGGGCTAAGTTGTGATGGTGTGGATATTTGAGAAGAAAAAGATATAGGCGTAAAAACCTTAAGGAGTATAGAAATGGCTGATAAAAAGAAGAGTCCTGTTGAGAAAATTGCTCTTCAATGCACAGAGTGCAAGAGAAAGAATTATACAACAGAAAAGAACCGCCGTAATAATCCGAACAAACTTGAACTTATGAAGTATTGTCCGTTCGATCGCAAGCACACCTTGCATCGTGAAACAAAGGTAAAGTAAGCAGTATTGCTTAATAATAGAGAGATATAGGCCAGTAGCTCGAACGGTTAGAGCACTGGTCTCCAAAACCGGGTGTTGGGGGTTCGAATCCCTCCTGGCCTGTAAAATCTCTGTTTGGGAGTTTTAGATGAAGAAGTTGGTCAAATACTTTAAAGAATGTCGTCTTGAGATGAAGAAGGTTGCATGGCCTAATAGGGCAACAATTGTTTCTTCTACAAAGCTCGTCATTATTACAACAATCGTGTTTGCCGTCCTCCTTGGTCTTGCTGATTTCTTGTTACTCAAGGCTGTGTCCTTGCTCTTCTAAGGTAGGAATCAAATGGCAAGAGGCTGGTATACCGTTCATACTTATTCGGGTTATGAGCAGAAGATTGAGAAACTCATTCGCAGAATGATGGAAACTGATAGTGATTTTGCATCGGTCTGCCTTGATGTAAAGGTTCCTTTTGAAGTTCTTATTGAAACCAAAGATGGTGTTAGAAAAGAAGTTAAACATAAGGTTCTGCCCGGTTATATTCTCGTTGAATTAGACATGCCCGAAGATGACTCATGGAAGCGCTATTGTTCTCAGATTAAGCGCATTCAGGGTGTAACAGGCTTCTTGGCTGCAACAAGATCTGCAAAACCAGTTCCTCTTTCAAAGGATGAGATGAATAACATTCTCCAGAGAACTGGTGAGATTAAGGCAGAAAAGGCATTTAGGCCCAAGCAGAGCTTTAATGAGGGCGAATCCGTCAAGGTTATTGACGGTCCATTCTCAGGTTTCACAGGTGTTATTGAGGAAATCAACGCAGAAAAGAACCGTATTAAGGTTTCTGTTGAGATCTTTGGTAGACCAACCCCTGTTGAAATTGAATTCAATCAGGTTGAAAAGATCTGATGAATAAGTCTTTCAAGTATGGAACGTTGCTTGAAAGATGAAGTGACATACGTTCAATTGCATTGAATTACTCCTCTCCGGAGATTCGGAAAACTTGTTTTTTGCTTGATGCCTAATAACATCGGGCTAAAAATGAGGGAGAAGAGGGCACGGAAAGGTGGGAGCCTGCTCGTATGACAGGCGTTAATACCAGCGTGGGGGTCTGATATATCTGCCAACTCAGGCAAGACCTTGCACGTAAGGAGAAAAATATGGCAAAGAAAAAGGTTACTGCAATTATTAAGTTGCAGTGTCCAGCCCAGAAGGCTACACCGGCCCCTCCAATTGGTCCGGCTCTTGGTCCTCACGGGGTAAGCGCACCACAGTTTGTCCAGCAGTTCAACGAAAAGACAAGACAGTTTGAACCAGGCTTGACAGTTCCAGTCGTAATCACGGTTTACGCAGACAGAACATTCTCTTTCATTCTGAAAACTCCTCCTGCAGCTGTTCTTATTAAGAAGGCTTTGGGTTTACAGAAGGCTAGTGGTGTTCCAAACAAGCAGAAGGTTGGTACTCTTTCTCAGGCTCAGCTTGAAGAAATTGCAAAGACCAAGATGCCTGATTTGAATGCTAATGACCTTGAAGCTGCAAAGCATATTATTGCTGGAACAGCAAGAAGCATGGGCGTGGAGGTGGAAAAATGAAGCACGGCAAAAAGTATCAGGATGCTGTCAAAAAGTATGACAGAACCAAAGTTTACACACTTGCTGAAGCTGCTGCACTCGTAAAAGAACTTTCTTTCGCAAAGTTTGACGAGACAGTAGAACTCCACATCAAGCTTTTGCTCAAGAAGAGCCAGAGCGTCAGAGACACTGTTGTTCTTCCAAATCAGTTCTCAGCTGAGAAGAAGATTCTTGTTTTCGCTAAGGGTGACAAGGCTCAAGAAGCTCTTGATGCTGGTGCAACCTATGTTGGTGATGCAGAACTCATTGAGAAGATCCGTGGTGGTTGGATGGATTTTGACGTAGCAGTCGCAACTCCAGACATGATGAAGGATGTAGGACGTCTTGGTCCTATCCTTGGTAGAAGAGGTCTTATGCCAAACCCAAAGACACAGACCGTTACCATGGATATCAAGGGTGCTCTTGCTGAACTTCGCAAGGGAAGAGTTGAGTTCCGTTCAGACAAAACTGGTGTTGTCCACATGGCAATTGGTAAGGTTTCTATGGATGCTGACAAGATTGCTGAAAACGCAGATGTCGCAATCAAGGAAATCTACAGAAGAAAGCCTGCAGACGCAAAGGGTGACTTTGTTGTCAGCACAGCTCTTGCTTCAACAATGGGTCCTGGCGTCATGCTTGACTCAAAGGCAATCCTGTAATTAGGCGAGGTGAAGTATGGAATATCATGTAAAAGTAAACGAAACTAAAGAAGCTGCTGTAAAACAGCTTAAGGAAGAGTTTGGTCAGTACTCCGGATTCATCTTTGCAGATTATCGTGGTCTTACAGTTGCTCAGATTTCTGATCTTAGAAAGCAGCTCAGAGCCAAGGATGCTGTATGTCGTGTTGTCAAGAATCGCTATGCAAAGATTGCAATGAGAGAACTTGGACACGAAGGTGTTGATGACAAGCTGGTTGGACCAACTGCAGTTGTCCTTGCAAGAGGCGACGAGCAGAGCGCAATTGCAAAAATCGTTGTTGATGCCCAAAAGGGTACAGATAACAAGCTTCAAGTCCGTGGTGGATTCCTTGATGGTAGAGCTTTTGATGCTGCACAAGTTGATGCATTCTCCAAGCTCCCAGGCAGACTTGATCTTATCAGCCACCTCATGGCTACCATGATGGCTCCTGTACAGAAGGTTGCAGCAACACTCCTTGCCTACCAGGAGAAGTTGGAAGGCAAAGCCCCAGCAGAAGAGGCTAAAGCAGAATAACAGCGGTTCTAGTCTTCATAGTACCATGCTATGACCGTTGAAGAGGTTTTTGAAAACCTCATAAAAAAACTTTATAAGGAGAAGTTAATATGGCTACAAGAGATGAGATTTTAGAGTCTATTGCAAACATGACCGTAATGGAGGTTGCTGACCTCATTAAGGCTATGGAAGAGAAGTTCGGTGTCACAGCCGCCGCTGCTGCTGTTGCAGTTGCTGCAGGTCCTGCTGCTCCAGCTGAAGAAGTTGAAGAGAAGACAGAGTTTGACGTTATTCTCAAGTCCTTTGATGCATCAAAGAAGATTGCTGCAATTAAGGCTGTCAGAGAAGTTAGCGCAGAACTTGGACTCAAGGAAGCTAAAGAGCTTGTTGAGGGTGGTGGAAAGGTCAAAGAGGGTATCTCTAAGGCTGATGCTGCTGCTGTCAAGGAAAAGCTTGAGGCTGCTGGCTGCGTAGTTGAGGTAAAATAATTAATTTTACAACAGAACCTCCCGGGCTCTTTAGGGTCATGGGAGGGTTTCTGTCTTTTTTGAAGTGTTTTTTATTGCCATTTTTTATGGCGTTTATCACTGATTTGGGGGTATAAGATGGTTGCCAAAGGCAAACCCATAAACAGAACCTATATCGGGGCAGATTACGATGAAGTATGTGAGCTTCCTGATTTGATTGCAATTCAGAAAGACTCCTATGAAAGCTTCCTCCAGAGCAAAAAGCTCAAAAATGGAGAGCCTGTTGATGAGAAGAGTGGCCTAGAAGAGGTCTTCAGATCTATTTTCCCTATTGATGGGCCTAATGGCGAAATGAGCCTCAGATATGAGTCCTATTCGCTGGATTTTGACGATATTAAATTCTCGGAAACTGAATGCAAGAAGAAGAGTCGCACTTATAGCGTTCCACTTCGTGCTGTCATTAGTTTGTCTCTTGCCGCCAATGATGAGCTGAGGGAAAAGGAGATTTACCTTGGCGATATTCCTCTTATGACAGACAGAGGAACCTTTATCATCAATGGAGCTGAGAGAGTTGTCGTCAGCCAGATTCACAGATCCCCAGGTGTTATTTTCACTAATGAAAAGGGTGTTTATTCTTCAAGAATCATCCCTTATCGTGGCTCTTGGCTTGAGTTTGAGATTGATGAAAAGAAAAGAGTCATTGCTGCAAAGATTGATAGAAAGAAAAGAATACTTGGAACCCTGTTCCTCAGGGCCATTGGATACAATACTCGTGAGAAGATTATTGCTGCTTTCTATGCCACCAAGACAATGGAGCTGAACGAGCAGACCAAAGAAGCTCTTGATGGACAGTATCCAGCAAAGGATATTTACGCTGTTGTTGATGGAGAAGAAGTTAAGGTTTTCCAGGCAGGTACAGCACTTAACGCTAACGATATTGATACTCTTATTAGCATGGGTGTCCAAAGCATTGAAGTTGTGGATATGCAGGCTAAAGATTCTTTACATAGCGATATGATTCTCAATTGTTTTGCTATTGAGGAATCAAAATATACAAACAGTGGTGTAAGCGATGAGCCAACAAAGGAAGAGGTTCTTAGTCACATTTACAGCGTTCTCATTCCTGGCGAAATGATTACAACAGAAAGAGGCGAGAGAGAACTTCCAGAAATGTTCTTCTCTTCTCGTCGTTATGACCTTGGAGCGGTTGGTCGTTATAAGCTCCACAAGAAGTTCTACGCTGGAGACGAAGATTCAGAGTTTGATGAGAATTTAACTGTTCTTACCCCTGAAGACATTGTCAATACAATGAAATTCTTGATTAAGGTCTTCATTCATGAAGAAAGCCTAGACGATATTGACCATCTTGGAAATCGTCGTGTAAGAAGCGTTGGCGAGCTTTTGCAGCAACAGCTTAAGGCCGCTTTCTCCAGAATGGAAAGAATTGCTAAAGACCGTATGAATACTAATCCAGAAGCTGCAAAGCCTCAGGATTTGATTTCCAATAAGCCAATTGTGGCTGCAATTAAGGAATTCTTTGGTTCTTCACAGTTCTCACAGTTTATGGACCAGATTAACCCACTTGCTGAGCTTACTCATAAGAGAAGACTTACAGCTTTGGGTAGTGGTGGTCTTAACCGTGATAGAGCTGGATTTGAAGTCAGAGATGTTCACTACACTCATTATGGAAGAATGTGTCCTATTGAGACTCCTGAAGGTTCCAACATTGGTCTTATTGTTTCTTTGGCAAACTACACCAGAATTAATAAGTATGGTTTCTTAGAGACTCCTTACAGAAAGGTTGTTGATGGAAAAGCTACTAGAGAAGTTAGATTCCTTGATGCTTATGACGAGGAAAGATACTTTATTGCAAATGCTAACGCCAAGCTTAACAAAGATGGCTCATTTGTAGAAAAGATGGTTCCTGTTCGTAACAAGGGAGATTACTCAACTCGCAGACCTGAAGAGATTAAGTACATGGATGTCTCTCCAAAGCAGGTTGTTTCTGTTGCTGCTTCTTTGATTCCGTTCCTAGAGCACGATGATGCTAACAGAGCCTTGATGGGTTCCAACATGCAGCGTCAGGCTGTTCCTCTCTTGTTCCCAGAAGCTCCTAGAGTTGGTACTGGTATGGAAACCAAAACCGCATACGACACTGGCGTTCTTATTAAGGCTAAGCGTGGTGGTAAGGTTACCTATGTTTCTTCAACTAGAATTGAAATTTTGGTTGACCCAGCTGAGTGCGAGATTGAGGGCGAAGTTGATAAGTATGAGGTTCAGAAATTCCAGAGAACCAACCAAGACACTTGTTTCACACAGACTCCAATTGTCTCCAACGGACAAGTTGTTAAGGCTGGGGATGTAATTGCTGATGGTCCTGCAACAGATAGGGGCGACTTAGCTCTAGGAAGAAACATCCTTGTTGGCTTTGTCCCATGGAATGGCTACAACTACGAGGACGCCGTTCTCATCTCAGAAAGAGTTGTCAAGGACGATATCTATACGTCCATTCATATCAAGGAGTTCTCAACCGATATCAGAGAGACCAAGCTTGGTCCTGAGAAACTTACTCGTGATATTCCTAACACCAATGAGAAGATGCTTGAGATGCTTGATGAAGAAGGTATTGTAAAGATTGGTACCATGGTTCATCCGGGTCACATCCTTGTTGGAAAGGTCACCCCAAAAAGTGAGAGTGATACTACTCCAGAATTCAAGCTTTTGAACTCAATTTTTGGTGAAAAAGCTAAGGAAGTTAGAGATACTTCTCTTAAAGTTCCACACGGAACTGAAGGTATCGTTATAGATGTTCAGAGACTGAAGAAGGGTGAGGGTGGAGATGACCTTCCACCTGGAGTTGAAGAGACTATCAAGGTTCTTATTGCTACCAAGAGAAAGCTTCGTCAGGGCGATAAGATGGCTGGTAGACATGGAAATAAGGGTGTTGTTTCAAGAATTCTTCCTGAAGAAGATATGCCATTCATGGAAGATGGAACTCCACTTGATGTTTGTCTTAACCCACTTGGTGTTCCTTCACGAATGAACATTGGACAGCTTATGGAAACACAACTTGGTTGGGCCGCTGTGAAACTTGATCAGTGGTATTCAACTCCTGTTTTCCAGAGCGCTTCCATGGAGCAGATTGAAGAAAAGATGAAAGAAGCTGGTCTTCCAATTAATTCTAAGACCACTTTGTATGATGGAAGAACAGGTGTTCCATTTGTGAACCCAGTCTTCTGTGGCTATATCTACTACCTCAAGTTGCACCACCTTGTTGATGACAAGATGCATGCTAGAAGTACTGGTCCTTATTCTCTTGTTACCCAGCAGCCGTTGGGTGGTAAGGCACAGTTTGGTGGTCAGAGACTTGGAGAAATGGAAGTTTGGGCACTTGAGGCTTATGGTGCTGCAAATACTCTCCAGGAACTTCTTACCATCAAGAGTGATGACATGAACGGACGTGTAAAGATTTATGA
>CAVKHB010000013.1:0-13941 GCA_963656005.1 Coriobacteriaceae bacterium | reverse complement strand
AGATTGCTTTTAGCTTCAGCCGTGTTATTGTCAGCAGAACTGACAGTAGAGCAGGAACAAAGTAATAGAAGAACAAAAACTAGAATAAAAATATTGTAAAGAGTTTTTTTCATGTCAAAATTATATTACATAATTAATAACACTTCTAGAAAAACATGATAAAATGAGCTTATGAAAAAGCGTGCATATCCTAAACTATCAACGATAAAAACGGCTCAATTTGTTGCTACCATTATTGGAATATGCCTTTGTTGTCTTCTGATTGAACAAATATGGATGTTGAATAAAACGGAAAAAGACATCACAACAAATACCCACTCCCAGATTAGCCTTTCTGTGGCAATAACAGACAGCTACATAGAACAAGCGATTAAAGTTGGTCAAATGCTTACACTGGATCTTAATGTTTCCAAATTTATATACCAAAGGCCAATAGAATCGGGTTCAAGTGACATTCAAACAATGATAGACACGCTATGGAAACTGCCAACATCTAAAAATGTGAACCCAATAATTGCAGATATTCTTATATATTCAAAAGCCAGTGACTATCTTTTGAACTCTGTTAATCTGTTTTTTGATATCGATAAAATGTATCCGCTTTTTCAATTTCAAGGATATTCAAGCCTTCAATTCAAATCAACCTTCCTTACTTCAAAGGCATCGGGCTTTTTCCCCTCTATTACTGCAGTTATCGGGAGCCGTCAAGTTCGCGTGGTGCCGTATATCCAAATCTTCCCGCTGTCAAATCAGGCTGCAAATACAGGAAAAATAATGCTTTTGCTTGATGAAGATTTTATTTCTTCTCAGCTGGGGGCTTTGAGCGCAACAAAAAACGGATGGTATTCCATAGAAGATCAAAAAAATGGAATCATTACCACAACAAATGCAGGCTATGCAAGATTGAAAGAAGTTGCCTCCTTGCCTGACGGTCAGCATAATAATGTTTCCATCAACAATGAAAAATTCTTTATTTCCGTGATTACAAGTACAGTAACAGGGCTACGCTATGTCTGTGCTATAGCGCAAAAAGACTTAACGTCGGATTTGTTACCTTTGTCTTTTATACTGCCCTTGCTGGTTCTTTTAGTACTTACCTTCTCTTTCATCTTCAGTTTTAAGCATTTTTTCACAAGCCAAAGAAACTGGAACAAACTTAAGGCCTTAATTGGAAAACCAAAAGAAGATACCTCGTATGAGCTAATTGCAGACACAATTGCTTCCATACTTAAAGAGGAACAGAAATTAGATTCTACAACAGCAAAGCACGTTCCTTTCAAATATGAAACTCTTTTCAGACGCTACGTTCATAGAATCCAACAATCGGATGCCGAGTTAAATATTCTATTTACTGAAATTCTTGGCCCAAATTGGCAAAACAGTGCTAATTACAAACTGTTAAAAATTATCTTACAAGAAAAAGAGAACCTCTCTGATATAGATGATTTGGATTTCCTGCGTTTAGTTACAGATAAAGAAGCACATGAGGCCTTCCATGAAAATTGCTTTGTCTTTGTGGATTATGAATTTAATTCCTGGGTTCTTGTATGGAATGACAATGAAGCACTGCTTAATAGAAACCTAAAGAATTTCTGGGAGAAGATAGTAAAACTGACACCTTTTGATATTTCAATTGCAGCATCGGATACAAAAGTTGATTTGAAAGGACTTTCTCAAGCCTCCAATGAGTGTAGCCAAGTAGCAGAAACAATAATGGACTCAAATTTAACCTGTGTAATGCTAAATTACAATGCACTTGCCGCACGCACTGATTCCTACGTCTTTACTGCGGACATGGAAAAAGCCTTGACAAATGCTACAAGCTCAAATGATCTTCAAGCCGTTATAGCTCAATTAGATTCCATCTATACGGAAAATTTTGTGAAAAGAAATTTAAATCCACAAAATAGAACGGCGTTGATTAACAAATTGTATGTAACGGCTGTTCAATATAATCTAAAAAGAGGAAAGCAAAACCTTCCTCCAAAATTCTCATCTTTTGAGGATGTGAGACAGTTCTTCCTAGAAAAAGCAGGACAAACAACACCAACCAAGAATGAATTTGAACAAAATACTACAGACTCAATAGTGGCCTATATTGAGAAGAATTACTCAAATCCTTCACTAAACCTATCGGTTGCGGCTACTGATCTTAAAATGAAAGAAAATTACCTCTACCACTTTATAAGTACACGCATTGGCAAAACCTTTGCCTCTTATCTTGAAGAATACAGACTCGATAAGGCTATGGAAATGCTGATAAATAATAAAGACTTATCAATAAATGCCATAGCCTTACAATGCGGCTACACAAATCCGCAAACCTTCAGAAGAGCTTTCAGCAGGCGGTTTAACCAACTTCCGTCAGATTTTAGGAACGTCCAATAAAATCAAAGGTGCAAACCGTTGAGGGATCTAATGGGTAAATTGGTCTTGTTATGTTTTTGTAAGGAAGACGTGTAAAGATTTCATTCGTACTTCCATCTGTTAAAACCATGATAGAACGCTTTGCAATTGCCTTAATCTCTGGTTCAAGATAACCCAGTTTTACAACTATGGCTTTAAGATTGTTTGGTTCCACACCAAGGGCTCTCATCATTTCAGGATCGTAGCAACCAACATGTTTAGAAGTGACAACAACATCTACCCCGTCAACATTAACAAGAGCCATGTCCGTACCTTGAGCATGCTGCCAACCAAGGCACTTTGCCTTAACAAGGCCATCTACTTTAATTGGTGTGCTTGTTATTTTGTCAAAAGAAGCTCCAAGTTCTCCTTGAATGCGACTTCCAACAGGCAAAGCCACAGCTTTTGCGCAAAATGTGGGATCATAGATTGCTTGATAACAAAGCGGTGGATCCAGCTTTGCAAGTCGCTTATCTTTAATTATAGCTTTTAGGAAGTTTGTTACATCTTGAGAAGAACCGGCGGTTGGATTGTCTCCACTATCTGAAAGAACAACCGGAAAAACTCCATCTTTAATGCTGCCAACGGTATGCTCTATGGCATCCTCTACTTCTCTTGTTTCATTGTAAAAAGCGAATTCTTCTCTAGTGTTCCAAAATTCGTGTGCAAGGGCCAAAGCAGCCTTGTTTGCACTTTCTTGACTGTCATCAGTAACAACTAAAGCAGTGACCCCGTTTTCTTGAACATCGGCCCATGGGAAGCCTAAAAGATAGGATGCTCCCATAATATGTGGGCGCTTTTCATAGTTACGTAGCAAATCAGTCAACCTCTTCATGGGCTGAACATTTGTTTCTGATTGTTCACCTGCAATAATAAAAGGAAGATGAACGGCTGCCATATATGGTATAACCCCTTTTTCAAGAACCCTTCTTGTTATATTTGCAGCCAAAACGCCTGTTTCATAAGTATCCGTATGAGGTGCGCATTTGTAGCCAACAAAACCATTTGCATTGAGCATCATTTTTTCTGTGATGGTGGCATGCATATCTAGTGATGAAATAATTGGAACGTTGGGACAAATTTTTCTCATTTCTTCCAGTAAGTAGCCTTCTGCCTCCCCTAAAGCTTTAACCCTCATGGAACCATGAAGGCTCAAACACAGAGCATCAACCGGCAAGGCTTTTTCCAAATATCCCAAAAATTCATCCTTAAGCTGCATGAAATAATCATAATCCCATTCACCATTGGGAACGGCTCTAGCTATTAAGCCAGGAACAACTTCATAACCTGCGGCACTTAGGGTATCTATAACTCCGTTGACAGAGCCTTTTCCTTTACTTTTTAGTAAATTTTCACCTCTTAAAACCCAAATATCCTCTTTGGAAGTAACTATTGGATTAAATGTATCAGACTCATGATGCATTCCTCCAACAAAAACTCTTTTTTGCTTCACAAAAAGCCTCCTTAAATTTCTGTAAACTTAATTGTAAAATCCTTAAGTGGGAACTCGCTTCTATGAGACGGTTCCCCGGGAGTATAAAGCTGAATAGTTTGTACACCCCACTTCAAAGAAACAGAAGAGCAAATCCCCAAGCCTTTTTTGCCCTGCTTCATGGAAAAGACAAACGTATCTTCATTAGTGTCCAAGCACAATTTACACTCTTTTTCCAGCTTATCATCAAGCTCGTATTCAACAAGATAGTCGCCCTCTTTCTCAATAAGAACTTCCCACTTGTAGCCTGTGATAATTTTATGAAGCGAGTAATATTCTGCGCCACTGTATCTATACAGGGCTTTTCCATTTGAATGACAGAGCTTTGAAAGAGGTTTTGCCTTTACCTCTTCTGTTTTCGTTTCAAAACCCTCTTTGACAAGAATTTTTCCAATACCAAGTAAGACATCTCGTTCAAAAGGAACTACAGAGCCGTCCCCCATTGGGCCTATGTTCAGTAGATAATTTCCACCATTACTTACAACTTTCTTAACATTAGAGGCTATGTCTTGTATTTTTTGCTCTAAATTGGTCCTCTCTTGCCAACTTCTATAGCCCCAAGTTGCATGATAAACCGTAGCTGGAGTTTGCCAAGGCACATCCAAGGTGCAATCAGGTAAGGTGTTATCTGGCATAGTGACAAAATCTCCAAAATCATTCCACACACGACCGTTTACCATAATTTGAGGCTGTAATTTGTGGGCAAGTTCATATACAGTCTTGGACTGCTCGTACGTTGGAGCTCCCATATCCATCCAAAGTTCACAAATAGGGCCATAATTGGTAAGAAGCTCGGTGAGTTGTTTTAAATTATATTCCATGTGTTCTTGGGGAATTGGATCTGAATTGTGAGGACTTATTGGCAGCGCCATGGGATAGTGCCAATCTATCCATGAAAAGTATAAACCAAACTTAAGACCTTCCTTTTGACACTCCGTTGAAAGCTCTTTTACCAAGTCTCTATGGCAAGGTGAATTTGCACAATTATAAGAAGTTGTTTTTGTGTCAAAAAGACAAAAACCATCATGGTGCTTTGAAACAAAAACTATGTAGTTCATTTGGGAAGCTTTTGCAAGTTTCACTATTTCTTTTGCATCAAAGTTCTCTGCTGTAAAACTGTTTGCAAGATTTTCATAATCTATTTGCGGAACGTTTCCGTGAGATAATATTTGCTCACTATATCCTATTTCCACGCGTTTACCATTCCAAACTCCTCCACAAACAGAAAAAAGTCCGTAATGAATAAACATACCATACTTTAAATTAAGCCAATTTTTAATTGAGTTTTCTTTTTCGTTACTGAGCCATTTAATTTTCATGTTTTGATTATATAGCCTGCTTCTTGCAGAAAGAAAGGGGCATTTTCTGACTCACAGAAAAGTCGGATTTTGAAAATTATCGTTATTTTAAAAATAATACGCTCTTTAGAGGTTTTTGCAAAAACCTCTTTAATCCATCAAATTAATATCGGCTTGGGAGAAGCCCAGCTTAAAGAGTTTGGCACGCGCCTCAAAAGAAGAAAGCCCTGCAGCTTTCTGGCTAGAAACCTTTCCAGCTATCTTCTCGTATGCAGCGCTAACAAGCGTCAAAGTGTACTCAGGAGAATAAATCTCATCTAAGGCTTCTTTAGCTACGGCCTTATCTGCACCCTTAGCACAAAGACGAGCCAAAACCAAAGCTTTACCCTCTGGATGACGTTTATTATTAGAACGAACAAAAGACCTAACGTAACGCTCTTCACTTAAAGAACCCTCAGAGGCCAAAGAATCTAACACAGACTCCACAAGAGTTGCATCATAGCCCTTGTTCAAAAGTTTTTGACGCAATTCAAACCTGTTATGTTCGCGCATTGAGAGATAGCGTAGCGCTTGTTGCTCGCAATTATAAAAATTGAAAAAAATAGAGCCAGTTCCAGAATTTGGAATTGGCTCCTTCTTGTCGTTTTTGACCTTTTTTTCCATATTGGACATGCAACAAAACTTAACGTTTTGAGAACTGGAAGCGGCGTCTTGCACCTCTCTGACCGTACTTCTTTCTTTCCACCATTCTTGGGTCTCTAGTAAGGAAGCCGTTCTCATGGAGAGCAGGTCTATTAGCTTCATTCTCAGCAACGAGAGCACGTGCAATACCATGACGGCAAGCACCTGCCTGGCCGGAAGGACCACCACCACAAACGGTGATGACAATATCAAACTTTGTAAGGTTATCTGTGACATCCAAAGGCTGCTTTACCTGATAAACGCAAAGAGGATCTTTGAAGTACTCTTCAAGCTCTCTTCCGTTAATAGTAATCTTGCCACTACCTTCACGGAGATAGACACGAGCAACAGCTGTCTTTCTTCTTCCTGTGCCCTGACCAAGGTTAATGTTCTTTTCTTCTGTCTTTGCCATCTTCAAACCCCTTAGAATTCAACCTTAATTGGTTGCTGTGCTGCATGTGGATGATTAGCATCAGCATAGACCTTCATGTTGGTAAAGAGCTTGCGTCCGAGTGGTCCCTTTGGAAGCATACCCTTAACTGCGTGCTCAAGTGGATATGTAGGTTTGCGAACTACCATCTGAGCATAAGTTTCTTCTTTCATTCCACCTGGATACATTGAAACACGGCGATACATCTTGTCATTAGCCTTGTTGCCTGACATAGCTGCCTTTGCTGCATTGATGATAATAACATAATCACCCATGTCCTCGTTTGGGACATACTCTGGTTTATTCTTGCCACGAAGGATATTTGCGGCCTTAACTGCAACACGTCCGAGCTCCTTGCCATCAGCGTCAATCAAGTACCACTTTTTCTCCACTGACTGTGGCTTTACAAAAATAGTCTTCATATAAACACCTGTATAAAAATGTTTTTTGTGCAGCTCCAACACCATCCAATGAGCGGTCTTCAGGTCTTGCAACCCGCCTAGCTAGCCTTACACTTTGGAACCCCGTGGGAAAGGGGTTTGAGTCCCTTTGCGCAAGCAGACAAAACGGCGCACGAATCAGATAATATATTTCAACGGTAGACTTTGTCTAGTAGTGCGTCCTTCAAATCTTCACAAAACTGACCTTATCTTTTGAAAACGTTCCCATTCGCCCGTTATCAAACTTCACATCATACACTTCACGCCCCGCCGATACCCTCAACTTCACAATTGTCCCTTCTCCATAGAAGTCGCTTTTAATACGGTCATTCACAGCAAACTCCACCTTCTTTGGCGCCTGTTCCACCTTATTTGCCTTCTTCACCAAAATAGGTTTGGCCATATTGCGAATATTATACTTACCCACAGCAGACGGCTTTGGACCCGCACTCTTAACCGGCTCAGGCTTGTGATAGCTATACTTGGGTCTCTCATACCAGTTATCGCTATACCCCATAGCTGACTCCCAATCAAATCCCCCAAAACCGATATCTCTAGAAGTTGTTCTTATTTCTTCAATATGCTTAGGAGAAATTTCTTTCAAGAATCTGCTAGGAGTCTCCCGTTGGGACATACCCCATCTCATGCGGCTAAATGCTGTTGTCATATAGAGTTCTTTTCTGGCACGGGTCATAGCAACATAACAAATACGGCGCTCCTCTTCAATATCGTCCTCGGTACGATCCTCTCTGTTACCTGGGAAAATCTCGTCCTCCATGCCAACCATAAAGACTCTGTCGTATTCAAGACCCTTGGTGTTGTGCATGGTTATCAGCGTGACGCCGTCTTCCTTTTTGCCCTCCGCATTGCCAAGAGATGAAGGGTCTAGGGCTGTGAATTCTAAGAAGTCGTTGATGCCATCTTGCCCGTCCGAGAATTCAGGAAGAGAAAGCATATTTACCAGTTGGTCAAGGTTATCGGTACGCTTGTTTGCATCATTATGCTCGTCCTTGTCGCGATTTTTGTAATATTCCAGAAGGCCAAAGTTCTCAAGCATATTGCCCAAAAGCTCACCATTAGAAATTACACCAAATTGTTGCCAAGATTTAAAATAGGCAGTTAAAAAAGCCGTAAGACCACCTACAGCACCACCTTTAATAAGGTTGTCCGCAATGGCATTTTTGGAGCTTTGAATTAAGTCTCCATCCACCATTAAATTGGTTTGAGAATACTCCAAAATCTTAGCAACACTGGTATCGCCCACCTTGCGAGCCGGCTTGTTGACCATGCGTTGAAAGGCCACCGAATCCTTTGGGTTGGACAAAAGAGAAATCAAAGCAATGCAGTCGCGAACCTCTTCTCTATCGTAGAATCTAAGAGAACCTACAAGATGATACGGGATAGTGTTAATCATAAAGCGGTCTTCAAAATCTTTAGACTGCGCATTGGTTCTATAAAGAACAGCGCTGTTGTTATAGGCATTAGGGTCCTTTAAGGCGGCCTTCTTGAGAATTTCTACAACCTTATCCGCTTCATCACGACCTGTGTTCAAATAATAAACTTGAGGAAGTTGCCCACCTTGATGAGAAGCACTCAATTTTTTCTTAACTCTTGTGGAATTCTTTGTAATAACATCATTTGCAGCAGTTAAGATATTTTGAGTACAGCGATAATTTTTGCCAAGAACCACCTCTTGAGTATTTGGAAATTGATTGGCAAAATCCAAAATATTTTGAACTTCAGCACCTCTAAAACGGTAGATACTTTGATCATCGTCACCTACGGCACAGACAAAAGTCTTAGGTCCAACAAGTTCTTTCAAGAGCAAGAATTGAGCAGTATTGGAATCCTGATACTCGTCCACCAAAATCATCTTAAATCTATTATGAACATATTGCTTTACTTCAGAGTCTTTTTTTAATAGTTCAATGGACTTGATAATCATGTCTGCAAAATCAACATTACCGGTTCTCTTCAATGCACTTTGATATTTTGTATAGCAATTAACAAGATGGTCATCCATTTTATTTGGCTTTTGCATCTTGTCTTTTAATACCGATATTTTTTTGTAGTATTCTGCAAGAACTTTTCTGTTGACCCCTGAGTTTGAAAACTCTTGAGCCAAGAGGGTTACGCTGTCGTCATCATCATAAATCTTAAAATTCTCATTAAGCCCCACTCTTGTGCCATATCTTCTCAAAAGCCAAACACCAAAAGAGTGAAAAGTCTTAATCATAACTTGTGAGCCTTTTTCTTCCCCAACAAAGGAAGAAACTCTTTCCTGCATCTCCTTGCAAGCTCTGTTGGTAAAGGTAACTGCTAAAATTTGCCACGGCTGGATACCCAGTTTCTCAATGGCATAGGCAATTTTAGTGGTAATTACCCTAGTTTTTCCACTTCCTGCGCCAGCGAACACTAAAAGAGAGCCCTCATTTATCATTACAGCCTGACGCTGTTCATCATTAAGTTGAGAAAGCAGCTCATCAATTGAAATCATATCTTAACTGCCTCCAAATCAATGCCATTAACCTTTCTAATCCCGCACCTATAGACCTGACCAGAAACCATGTCTCTACCCATTACAACGGTAAGTCCATCCACCTCTGGAGCCTGTGCCCAAATTCTTCCAATGGCCAAGTCTTCGCCATCAATGAGCTCTTCAATAAGAACATCACATTCTTGGCCGATAAATTCTTCAAGCCTCTGGGAAGAAATCTTTTCTTGAAGCTTTTGAAGCTTTTTTTGCCAAGTTTTGGCCTGCTTAATAAGAGCCTTGTGCTCCTCTTCTGTGGTCAAATCCCAAGCATAGGTTCCCTCTTCTCTGGAATATAAGAACGAGCCCATCCAGTTGAAACGGCAATGCTCAACAAACTTATAAACTTCCTCAAAATCTTCCTTTGTATCGCCAGGGAAACCAAGCATAATTGTGGTTCTAATGACACACTTATCAAGTTTACTGCGTATTGTATCAATTAGCTTCTCGTACACCAAACGATTGCCTGATCTCTTCATGGGTACTAATAATTTAGGGCTTGCATGCTGAAATGGGATATCAAAGTAAGGAATAATCTTTGGATTGTTTTTCACCAAATCAATCAATTCCATTGGGAAGGCATCGGGATGAATGTAGAGCATGCGAACTCTAAAATCTCCATCCAAAGCTGTAATGTCTTTTAAAAGCTCACAGAAATGGCTTTGTCCATCCCAATCTGTTCCGTAAGCTGCAAGATCTTGTGCAATGAGGTTAAGTTCTTTAATTCCACTGTCAATCAAGCGTTTTGCTTCAGTTAAAACAGCAGCCTTTGGCCTAGAGCGCAAAGAGCCACGAATAAGCGGAATTGCACAATAGCCGCACCTATGATTACAGCCTTCCGATATCTTCAAATATGCGCTTCCTGGAAAGTTAAAAAGTTTATTGCGCTCGTCGCTTTCAGCATCGGGATCTGGATATTGTGGTGTGAGGACAACTGGCTTGGTTTGAGCTTTCTTGGGCAGGTTATCCACCTCTTGGACAAAAGAGTTGATTTCTGCGAGGTCGCGGTTACCAAACACCCCGTTGGCCTCAGGAAGTTGCGTTCCAAGTTCTTGGGCATAGCGTTGAGCCAAGCACCCAGAAACGATAATTTTTGCCTTTGGATTCTGCTCCTTTAAAGAAAAAAAAGTGTCTATTGACTCTTCTCGTGCGCTTTCAATAAAGCCACAGGTATTTACAATTATCAAACTAGCCTTTGTGGCATCATCTGTGAGTGTCCAACCATCTTTTTCAAGGTTGTGAGCCATGACCTCGGCATCCACCTGATTCTTAGCACAACCCAAGTTTTCAATGTAAAGAAATTTGTCTTTTGCCATGCTTTGAGTCTGTCTTTTCTGCCCCTAACAGTCAAGATGTTTTAAGGTAAGTTTAAGCCAAGTTTATGTTGTAAATTTTCTTTGAGCTTTGATTGATTTTGGTGTAAAATCTAGCTGCTATGGATATGACATTATTCCCCGCAGGCGTGTGCGGGCAAATTGATATACCGGGCTCTAAGAGTCAAACTATTAGAGCATTGCTAATTGGACTATTTGCTAGAGGAGTAAGCACCCTTCACAATCCTCTAGTTTCTAAGGACACTGAATCTTGTATTCAGCTTTGCCAACAACTGGGAGCAAAGATAATCTGGCAAGATGAAGGCAAAACCCTTGTAATAGACTCAACAAATCTGATTAAAGGCGGAGCGCTTTCTCTTGATTGTAACAACAGTGGAACCACGCTATATCTTGCTAGTGCAATGAGTTGCGCCCTAGATATTAGACTTACCTTCAGAGGTGATGAACAACTGAGTAAGCGGCCAATTGGGCCTCTTCTTACCAGTCTTAAAGAACTTGGTGCAACTATTTATCCTCAAAATGCAATCAATACACCCTTCACGATTCAAGGGCCACTTAAGGGCGGTTCAACTTCCATTAAGTGCATGACAAGCCAGTATTTGTCCGCCCTTCTTTTGGCCTGTCCTATGGCAAGCGAGACTACCACCATTCAGGTTCCACTACTTAACGAAAAACCCTACGTCAATATGACAGAAGCCTGGCTAAACAAGCAACACATAGCCTTCCAACGTGACGATAATATGACAATCTTTAAGATTCGTGGAGGTCAGCACTACACCCCATTTGAAGAGAAGATAAATGGAGACTTTTCATCGGCCTCGTTCTTCTTCTGCGCTGCAGCAATAACAGGTGGTACGGTAACAGTTAATGGGCTAGACCCAAATGACCCACAGGGAGACAAGGGAATACTAAAAATTCTCTCTAAAATGGGTTGTTTTGTGAATTGGGATGGCACATCTGTAACGGTTACAGGGCCAAACCGCCTCAGCGCAGGAGACTTTGACCTAAACGATATGCCTGACGCCCTCCCCGCTCTTGCAATCACAGGTTGTTTTGCATCGGGACCAGTTAGGCTGTACAACACCCCGCAAGCCCGCCTTAAGGAGACCGATAGGATTAAGGTGCTTGTACATAATATCAATGCTCTTGGCGGTCAAGCACAGGAACTTGAAGATGGACTTGTTGCCTATCCTATTGATAGATTTACAGCAACAGAAATTGACGGTTATGGAGACCATAGGATTGTAATGGCTATGGCGTTAGCCTCCCTTAAATGTACTAATAAGCTTACAATCCTAGGTTCTAATGCTGCATCAATAACCTTTCCAAGCTTTTTTGAGCTGTTTGCAAGGGTATCGGTACATTAGTATAATATTAAAAAACTCGTGCATGAGGTGATGACATGATGAGGATAGTGTTTGAGGATGGACTTGAGGTCATTGCAAGTGAGATGGCAAAACGTTTGAATGGGGACGCTGTCAAGCTGGAAAACGCCCTAGAGGCGCCCACAATCTTGGAAGAAACTGACGAGCTTGTGCTTCTTTATTACAAGACGGGTAAGGATATATCGGATAAAATGGTCAAACTACTCAAAGAAAGCTTTGGAAGTATAGACCTTGCAAGACTGGAATATCTTGCCTCAATTTGCGTGTGCGAAAAACCGCAATACGCCCTCAAAGTTGTGGAGCGTCTATGTTCAAAAACAGGATGTCTTCCAAGCTATAGCTCAACGCTTAACGCAAATTGCATGAATAATATCACTACATTAGATAGCCTATGCAAGGATTTGTCCTCTGGTGCTGTGAAGATTGCAAAGGGCAGTTGGCTCACTCGCCTGCACATGAAGCATTCCAAAGGTAGACTGTAAGATGCAATCAAAGAAGAACGAAAACGGAAAAGTCCGCAAGCCCATATATGCAAAAGAAGAGATGAGCCGCCTTGTTAAGTGGTTTTTTGGCCTTCCTCTAATCTACATAGCTTGGATTTTAGTTTCCCTTGTCATGCCAACCTTTAGCACAGGCTATAGAATGGAGCTATTGCTTAACATTATAAGCTATTGTGCATTCATTTTAATTGCTTTAGCTGTAATTAAATATTTCCTAAAAATCCCCGTTTCCAAGCTATTTGGGGAAAGTGGACACTTGGACTTTAAAGGCCTTTTTATTGGTTTTGCTGCCATGCTTATCTCCGGCCTTGCAGTCTCTTTTATTAACATGTGGCTACATCCGTCAGAGTTCACCTACACCCTTTCCGCTAGCGGCTGGGCTCTAGATTGGATTCTTGCCCTAGGACTAGTCATAGTAGCTGCACTTTTGGAAGAGCTTCTCACCCGCGCCTACATTGCATATTTTGTGACCGATACAATGGAAACCAGACCCAAGCAAACGCTTCTTTATTGCCTTGCATCTGCACTGGTCTTTGCCTTTGCACACTTTTCCAATCCCGAGGTCGCTGGTTCCGGCGCCTTCTATGCCATGGGCTTTTATTTCATGATGGGCTTTACACTTATGCTTATCACGCTCAAGACTCACAGCATTGGCGCCGCGCTAGGAATCCACATTGCCAACAACCTCATCAACGCATGGTTTTTCACCTATCCCAACGCAGCTGTCACCACCAATGCACTATTCACCCAGACCGATAATTCTGGCCCCATGCTCCTAGTTCAAGCCGCCGTCTGTCTTTTAATCTGCGTATTTGCCGTGTTGGGCTATCAGAGAGCTAAAGACAAATCCTCTTCTCTAAGATAGAAGACATAAGCATGAACAGTTTTCTCAGGGTATATACTCTTTACAGCGTTTGTGTACTGCTTAAGCTGGTATTTATGGTCTTCCTCTGCAAAAACAGAATCTGTCTTAAAATCAATGATGTAAGCCTCGTTTTCAGAAATGGCTAATAGGTCAATAACCCCGTCAACATACGAAGTTCCGTTAAAAAGAAGGAAAGGTTTTTCAGACATAAGCTTCATAGCCTTGATTTGATCATACAATTTGCTATTTAAGAAATTAGAAGCAAGCTTCTTAGCACAGCTAACAAGTAGCAATTTTTGTTCTTCTGAAAAATCCTCTTCCGCCAATAACTCTCTAACATCAAAAGATATTTGATCCTGCTGTCCTTTGATATTATCTTCAAGGATTTTGTGAGTCAAAGTACCAAAGCCTGTTGCAAAATTATGCTCCCTAACAAGGTCATCACAGGCAAGTGTAGGCAGTTTTTTTAAGGCTACTCTGCCATTTGAGGCCATTGTTGCCTCAGAAGCTTCTTTATTTGCAGCCTCATGGGTAACAGAACATCGCATGATGCTTGAGGTTAGCTGTGGAACCACGG
>CAVKHB010000012.1:1123-13968 GCA_963656005.1 Coriobacteriaceae bacterium | reverse complement strand
ATGTTGATTGGGTCGTTGAAGTCAGCAATCCAACCTTCACGTGCGAAGTCAAAGTTACCGTTCTTTCTCTCTTGGAGGAAGACGTTCCAGTCTTGCTGCTGAATCTTAAGGTCTATGCCAACTACTGCAAGATCCTGCTGAATTGATTCTGCAACTGCAACGTGCCCAGAGGATGGGTTGGTAAGATATGTGAGACTAATTGGTGTCTCGGAAGAAAGCTTACCATCAACAAACTTGTATCCTGCTGCTTCAAGAAGAGCAATTGCCTTTGCTGTTGTGCCAGCTGGGTCATTGTTGATTCCGTATGCATCAAAATAACCATCTTCTGCACTTGCCTTGAAGATACCGCCGTTGCCATCTGCCATTCCAAGAGGAATGAAGGAGTTAGCTGCAACCTGTCCTGTCTGACCAATGGTCTCACAAATGTAGTCACGGTCAATAAGGATGGAGAAGGCTTCTCTTACACAAGCTGCCTGTGCTGCTGTCATTCCCTCAAATAGGGAGCTCTTGCAGTTGAAGGCTACATAGTAAGTTCCAAGTTCATCAACAATGTGGAACTCTGAGTTGCCGGAAGAAAGGAGGTCTGCAATTGCGTCTGTTGGGACAGAGTCTGCAAGATCAAGGTCTCCTGCATTGTATGCAGCGTAGATTGCGTTGTCGTCTGCTGAAAGCATGAACTCAATCTTGTTGATTGTAACGCTATCTGCATCATACCAGTACGGGTTCTTCTCGTAGGTCATAGAAACATCGTGGTTCCAACCGGTGCAAACAAATGGTCCGTTTGATACGAATCCAGCTTCCTGACACCATCCACCCGGGCTTGTCTTCCAATCTGAATAAGATTCAACTGCAGACTGCTTGACTGGGAAGAATGTTGGGAAGGCCATAAGGTCTTCCATGTATGCACATGGAGCTGAAAGAGTGAAGACCAATGTTACATCATCAACTGCTACTACATTGATGCCTTCTTCTGATTCAAAGCCATCAAAGCCACTGAACATATAAGCATAGTCAGCGCCAGTTTCAGCTGAAGAAGCACGTTTCCATGAGTAGACAAAGTCAGATGCTGTGAGATCTGAACCATCTGACCACTTAAGACCGCTCTTAAGAGTGACTGTGTAAACAAGGCCATCATCAGATAGTGTATAACCAGTTGCACAAGCTGGGGCTGTCTTTCCAGTTGAGTCATAAGTATAAAGACCTGAGAAAGAAGCTGCTGCAAGACATGCACCATCAACCGTGCTGTTTAGAGCTGGGTCAAGGTAATCTGGCTCAGAGGCAAGACAAACGCGAAGTGTGTCAGAACCGTTTGAAAGCTTTGTATACTGGAAGAACTTTGTAGCAAATGGGTTACTATAAACACCAGAGACATAGCTCTTAAGCATATAAACATCATTGTAATAATAAAGAGGAATGACGCAGTATGTAGCCATAAGAATATCTTCAGCTTCATGCATCATCTCAGCTCTCTTGGCAGAATCTGTTTCAGACTTAATTGCTGCAATGAGTTCGTCGTAGGTACTCCACTCTGTAACGGGGTCTACGTAGTCTGCTCCAACATGCTCTTCAGGATCTATGACCAATGTTGAAGTTGATGATGATGTTGCTTTGTTTGCTTCTGCAGAGCCAGCACAGAAAGCATAGGAGCAAATCACGATCAGTACTAGAAAAATAGATAGAGCTTTTTTCATTGTGTTCCTCCTAAAAACAGGTTTTCAAAAAAACCTCTCTAAATTAAATTTTCGATAGGTTTATAGTTTTCGCAAAAAAAACGCAATATAATTTTTGCATTTTTTGCAAAAATATTCGTTTTTTATTCAAAATTAGTGCATATTCTAACAAAAGAAATTATGCATTATATTCATTTACATCACATGGCATGCAACTTGATGTCCTGGTGCCCTTTCTGTCAACTCAGGCATGCTTTGGGCACATTTATCGCAAGCATATCTACATCTTGTTCTAAAAGGACAACCTTGAGGCATATTAAGTGGGCTTGGCACATCCCCTTCAAGGACAATGCGCTGGCGACTGCGCGCGATATCGGGATCTGGGATGGGCACGGCGGAGATTAAGGATTGAGTGTACGGATGTATGGGGTGGTTGTTGATTTCGTCGGCGTTGGCAATCTCTACAATTTTGCCTAAGTACATTACTGCAATGCGTTTGGAGATGTGGTGAACGACCAAGAGATCGTGGGCAATGAAGAGATAGGCTACTCCTAGTTTGACCTGAAGATCCTCAAACATGTTGACCACTTGCGCCTGAATTGAGACATCTAGCGCGGAGACAGGCTCGTCGCAAACTATGAATTTGGGGTTTACGGCCAAAGCTCGTGCAATGCCAATTCGCTGACGCTGACCGCCAGAAAACTCGTGAGCGTACCGTCTTGCGTGCTCCGCGTTAAGACCTACGTAGTCCATTAGTTCCAAAATCTTTTCTCGGCGTTCAGCCCTGTTGGAGTAAAGTCCGTGGACATCAAGGGGCTCGCCTATGATATCTTCAACCGTCATTCTTGGGTCCAAAGAGGAGTAAGGATCCTGAAAAACCATTTGCATGTTCTTTCTCATTTGAGGAAGATTCTTCTGGGTTACGAGCTCTCCATTAAAAAGAATTTCACCGGCAGTTGGCTGGTAAAGATGAAGCAACGAGCGGCCTACTGTTGTCTTTCCGCAGCCTGATTCGCCAACAAGGCCTAAAGTTTCGCCCTTATCTATTGAAAAGGAGACATCGTCCACTGCTTTGAGATATTGTTTGCTAAAAAGTCCTGTGTGAACTTCAAAGTATTGTTTTAGGTGCTTTACTTCAACCAAAGGTACGTGCTTTTCTGCATTTTCCAGACTACTTAGTTTTTCTAGGTCGCTCATACGGCACCTCCTTCAAGGATCTCTTTTATATTCAGCCAGCAGGAAGCCTTGTGGTCTTGATTAATCCAAATTTCTTCGGGCATTTGATTAAGGCAAATCTTCATGCACTGGTCGCAACGGGCGCAGAAGGAACAGCCCTTTGGCAGGTTGAGAATGTTAATTGGAGTGCCAGGAATTGGGACTAGACGCTCTTTCATATTGTTAACATTTGGAATTGAGCGTAGCAGCCCCTTTGTGTATTCGTGTTTAGGATTGTAGAAAATTTCACGTCCTGTTCCGCGTTCACAAACCCTTCCGCCATACATGACTATGATGTTGTCACAAAGCTCGGCAATCACACCAAGATCGTGTGTTACAAGGATAACGGCCATGCCAAGTTTCTTTTGAAGATCTTGAATTAACTCAAGAATTTGCGCTTGAATTGTCACGTCCAAAGCCGTTGTAGGTTCATCTGCTATAAGGAGATCGGGCTCACAAGCTAGTGCCATTGCAATCATGACCCTTTGTCGCATTCCACCAGACAACTCGTGAGGGTATTGGCGTAGGCGTTTTTCGGGCTCGTTGATGCCTACAAGTTGGAGAAGTTCTATGGCGCGGGCTGTGACCTCTTTGCCTTTTTTGCTTGTGTGAAGTTTGATGGCTTCCTTGATTTGATTGCCAATTGTAAAGACGGGATTCAGGCTAGTCATGGGGTCTTGAAAGATGATAGAACAGCACTTTCCACGGAAGTGACAGAGCTTTCTTTCATTCCATTTTGTGATGTCTTCCCCCTTATAGAGAATGCTTCCGCCTGTGATTTTTCCTGTATCTGCAAGGATTTGCATGATTGAATAGGCCGTAACGCTCTTGCCTGAGCCTGACTCGCCTACTATGCCCAAAATCTCGCCTTCATCCAAGTTGAAGGAGATTCCGTTGACGGCATGAACCTCTCCAGAATCTGTGAAAAAGGAGGTGTGTAGGTCTTGAACACTGATTAGATGCTGTTTTTCAATGGGCTCTGTACTGGGCTGACTTTTGATATTCATTTTCACTCCTCCTACTTCTTAAGTTTTGGGTCAAACGCGTCTCTAAGTCCATCTCCCAAAAGATTTAAGCTTAGAACAATGAGGCAAATCATCATGGATGGAAACACCAATTTGTACGGATAATTCTGAAGGCCACCACGGGCAGAGTTGGCCAGCGAGCCAAGAGATGGCATTGGAGCTTGAACGCCAAGGCCAATGAAACTCAGATAGCTCTCTGTAAATATAGCCGACGGAATCTGCAACGCCGTAGAAATAATAATCACAGACAAGCAGTTTGGAAGCATGTGCTTTGTGATTATCATCTTGGTTGGTGTCCCGATAGATTTAGACGCCAAGATATACTCATTTTCTTTGATAGAAAGAATTTGTCCTCTGATAAGTCTAGCCATACCCACCCAATAAAGCAGGGCAAAAACTATGAACAGAGATATCATATTCGTCCCCAGCGAGCTCAAGAATGACCCACTTTTCAGCTTCAGCACACTCTGCAGCACCACACTGAGCAAGATAACTATAAGCGTGTCCGGCAACGAGTAAATGACATCAACAATTCGCATCATGATGAGGTCTACCTTTCCACCCAGATATCCAGATACACTCCCATATATCATCCCGATAATTAAAACGATAATAGAGGCAAAGAAACCAACAAACAGAGATACACGAGTTCCATATATAACCCTTATAAAGTAGTCTCTACACTGTTCATCTGTCCCAAAGATATGAGGAAAGCGTGAACCACCTGAAGCTATATATTGTTGTTCTAGCTTGCTATAAGTAAAAGGAGCAAGGTTCTTAGCCCCCTTATCTCTAACTCCATTTACAGAAAGAATTTCATCGTAACCATAAGGAACAATAAGAGGGGCTACAATAATCACTATAAGGATTAAAGCTATTACTATAAGGCTTCCAACGGCAAGAGGATTTTTTAGAAGTTTCCTACAACCATCCTTAAAGAAAGAGGTACTTTCACTCATTACGTCCTGTTGTCGTTTTTCTTCTTCAGTTGCCTTTTCAAACATTGAAGGGCTAAATTTTGACAAGTCTAATTGTAGACTAAAAGGTTTTTTCTTTGGTGTTACGTCTGCCATACTGCCCTCCTTACTCGTACTTAATTCTTGGATCTACCAACTTATACATCAAATCACATATCACATTTGCAACCACCATGAGAGTTGCAAGGAAGATTGTTGTTGCCATAATTAAGGTGTAATCTCTGTTATTGATTGCACTTACAAACTTTGTTCCAATGCCACCAACGGTAAAGACTGTCTCAACTACCATGGAGCCTGTGATTATGTAAGCAATTTGAGGCCCAGCATAAGTGATGATAGGAATGAGAGAGTTTCTAAGAGCATGTTTGAAGATAATTCTCCTTCTTGCAACGCCCTTAGAACGAGCCGTTCTAATATAATCTTGACTGAGAGCATCCAACATGCTGGTCTTTGCAAGACGGGTTGTGTAGGCCATGGGATAGGCAGAAAGTGCAATAACAGGAAGAAGATAGTGAGTTTCTGTTGCACTCCAAACTGGAACCCAACCTAGTTCAATTGAGAAGATAAGAAGCAATAAGGTTGCCAATACAAAACTAGGTACTGCCGTGAATAACGTGGAGCAGAAGACAATAATTCTATCTGGCCACTTGTTTCTCATAATTGCAGCAACACTTCCCAAGATAGTGCCAAATATCAATGCAATTGTAATTGCCATAAGGCCTAATTTTGCGGAGATTGGAAAGGATTCTGCGAATATTGCCGATATTTCACGTCCGTTCTTAAGTGAAACGCCAAAGTCTCCTTTTAAGAGATTTTTCAAGTAATTGACAAATTGTGTCCAAAGAGGCTGATCTAAACCGTACCTAGCATTCAATGCATCTATAGTTGCCTGCGAAAGTGCTTTTTCTCTATTGAAAGGGCCACCTGGTACCGCATGCATTAGGAAGAAGGTTATGAAACAAATAATGAAAATTGTTGCAATGGCAAGCAAAATTCTTTTTATTATGTACCTAAGCAAGAGTCGCCTCCTATATCTTTTTAACTAAAAAATTGAAACGATTTTGCTCTGATTTTGCATTTTATTCAAGTATATACATTATTTATGCAATAAAAATTGCGCAAAATGTTTTTATATGCACATTTTATTTATGCATTATTATGCATTTTGTTTTAATCAACATTTTCGTTTTTCTAAAATTTTTTTACCTTATTGCTTCTCAAGCTATATAGACCTCTTTATTGCTTATTGGTATGTTTACATTACTACGTCTTTTACGAGGAATGGAAAGTGCTTCAAATAAAGAATATTTCAAAGACCTATATCACCGGAGAGCTTAAGCAAAAAGCTTTGGATAATGTATCGTTAAATCTTAGAGACAACGAGTTTGTTGCAATTCTTGGGCCAAGTGGTTCTGGAAAGACTACACTTTTGAACGTCATTGGAGGTCTTGACCGCTATGATGGCGCTCCAGACAATGGCGATTTGATTATAAACGGTATTTCTACAAGGAAATATAAGGACAAAGACTGGGATTCTTACAGAAACCACACCGTTGGTTTTATTTTTCAAAGTTACAACTTAATTCCTCATCAAAGTATCCTTGCTAACGTTGAATTAGCTTTAACAATTTCTGGGGTTGGTAGTGCCGAGCGTAAAAAGCGTGCAACAAAAGCACTTGAGCAGGTTGGACTTGGAGATCAAATTCACAAGAGGCCAAATCAGCTTTCTGGTGGCCAAATGCAAAGAGTTGCAATTGCACGTGCTCTTGTTAACGACCCAAAGATTCTGCTTGCCGATGAACCTACGGGAGCGCTAGATTCAGAGACTTCTATTCAGGTTATGGATCTTTTGAAGGAAGTTGCCAAAGACCGTTTGGTCGTTATGGTTACTCACAACCCAAAGTTAGCAGACCAATATGCAACAAGAATTGTTCATCTTGAGGATGGTAGAATAATAGGAGATTCTAATCCTTATGAGGATCCTCAACAGGAGTCTACAGAGCAACCTAAGCACAAGAACATGGGGCGCTCTTCAATGTCTAAACTTACCTCTCTTTCTCTTAGTTTCAACAACTTGTTGACCAAGAAGGGCAGAACTTTGATGACAGCTTTTGCAGGGTCTATAGGGATTATCGGGATAGCCCTAATCTTGGCGCTGTCAAATGGCGTGAGCAATTATATAGTTGACTTGCAAAAATCTACAATGATGTCTTATCCCGTGACCATAGAGGCAAATTCTATGGATTTGTCGTCATTATTGACTACCATTACAGAAGAACAGAGTACGGAAAAGGTAGACCATGAGTTGGATGGAGTGTACTCAAATTCAAAGGATATTGCGGCTGCATCCACGGTGTCGCTTAATATGCAAAGCAATAATTTAACCGAGTTCAAGAAGTATTTAGATGACCCCAACAGTGAGATTCACAAGTATTTGGGAGAAAATGGCATAGTCTATTCGTATGACACAAATTTTGCTGTCTATACCTACGATGCTGAGGGCACGTTCATCAACACGGATGGAAGTACGCTGAATAAATCCAAATACGGCTCAAGTGCAATGAGCGTAATGAGTGCCATGAGTAGCTCGCTTACTTCCAATAATATTTTTGAAGAGCTTTTGCCGGGTAAAGATGGAAATCTCGTCAGTAGTGCGGTGGAAGACAGTTACGACTTGTTGTACGGTTCTTGGCCCCAGAAGTTTGATGAAGTTGTCTTGGTGGTGGACAAGAACAATGAAGTTTCAGCCTCCACGTTGTACAAGTTGGGCTTGATGCCAGCTAGTAAGTATAAGGCTATCATGAAGAAAATTGACTCAGGTGAGGAGGTTAATATTGAGACCTCAAAAATCACTTATGAAGATATATGCAAGCAAAGTTTGATTTTAATTCCTGCCTGTGACACCTATGTTAAGAATTCAAAAGGCTTGTACGATAACATTGCAGAAAACGAAACGTCCATGAAAAAAGTGGCAGAGACGGCCTTGCGCCTTAAAATTGTTGGCGTCATTAGACCTGCTGAGGATGCCGATTTTGACACCTTAACAAAACCTCTCGCCTACACTTCTGCTTTGACCAACTATTTGATTGACTATTGCAACAATTCTGAGGTGGTCAAGGCACAGATGGCAAATCCGAATATCAACATCCTCAATGGTGCCGATTTTGACCCAGCAGACGATGATGCAAAGGCAAACACAGCCAAGACGTATCTTTCAAATATGTCAACTGAAGAAAAGGCAAGCTTATGCCGTTCAATGCTTGCTCAGTTTGTTGAGGGAGATTCAGAGGAGTCTGAAGGCTTAGATGGAATTTATGGGTCTAGTATGCTGTTGAACATGTCAGATAGCCAGCTTGCCAAACTGCTTGACATGTACCTGCAATCTGATGAGGTAAGTTCCTCCGAGATGCTTGAATTCTACGATATCTACATCAACGCAGGCTCCTATGAAGACAATTTGCAATCCTTTGGCTACGTAAGTGTGAACACACCAAGTTCCATAAGCCTTTACGTGGATAGTTTTGAAGATAAGGACGCCATAACCGCCTGCATCAAAACCTACAACAGCACGGTAAGCGAAGAGAACAAAATTTCCTATACCGATTACATTGGAATGATTATGACCTCTGTCACAACTATCATCAACATTATCTCTTATGTGCTTATTGCATTTGTTGCAGTATCGCTGGTAGTTTCTTCCATTATGATTGGAATTATTACCTATATTTCAGTGCTTGAGAGAACTAAGGAAATTGGAATTCTGAGAGCTCTTGGTGCCTCCAAACGCAATGTATCACAAGTTTTTAAGGCAGAGACCTTCATTATAGGCCTTTGTTCTGGAGTTTTGGGAGTTGTACTCTCCCTACTCTTGCTGGTTCCTGTAAATGCTATTATTCACTCGTTAACCAAGTCAACAGAGGTCAATGCAGCCCTGCCTTTGGGTAGCGCTGTAATACTTATTGTACTAAGCGTTCTTCTGACATCCATTGGAGGAATCATCCCGGCAAAGAAGGCTGCAAAGAAGGATCCTGTTGCTGCCCTAAGAGCAGAGTAAGAACTCTTTTTATACGGCGCAAAGTCCAAAGACCAAAATTAATCCCACTGTTTGATGCCTTTGAGTATTGAAGCTTCCGATCTTCTCTTTGGATCTATAGAGATATCAATGCGCTTAACTATGTATGTCATGAGAGTCTCAATGATAAAGTACATAATTGCGGTGAGAATTAACGGGAAGAAAGCCTCATAGGTTCTGCTACGGACAAGGTCACTGATTTTGGTTAAATCTAGAACTGCAATGTAGCCAACAACAGAAGTTTCCTTGATAAGGGTGACAACTTCATTCTTGTAGATTGGAAGGAAGTGTCTTGCCGCCTGAGGAAGAATGATTTTGAAGAACCGAAGGGTATCTGAGTAACCAAGGGCGGTTGAAGCTTCAAACTGACCTCTGTCTATTGCGTTGTAACCCACTCTTAACATGTCTATCATGGAGCAGGCAAACATAAGGGAGAAGCCTACCGCTGAAACCCACATGCCACTTAGTCTGGAACTTCCAAAGACTATGTAGTAAAGAATCATGAGGAGCAAAACGGTTGGCATACCATGGATTAGCCATAAGAAGAAATCAGTAATCTTGTTAGAAAGGGTTCCTCCTTTTCTAATGACCATAAAGACAATGAAGCCAAGTAATGTTCCTGCAAGGATTGAAACAAGGGTAATCAAAATTGTGACACCAGCGCCTTCCAGGAAAAGCTTCCAACGGTTTTCTCTTATGAATGTCTTGTAGAAGCTGTTTTGGATTTGCTGGAAGAAAGTAGTTTCACTCTTGTCTTCTCCAAGAACTACCATGACTACAGGACAGGTATAGTAAGTTTTGGTAAGGGTGCCAGTCTCGTTTCTCTCTTCACTGACAACAATGTTCATACCAATATCGTATTTGCCTGTTTCAACACCTGGGGCAATGGATTCAAAAGGAACTTCGTAGAAGACTGGTGTGTAACCATAGGCGCGTGAGAAACGACAAATAAAATCAACATCATAGCCTGAAAGGCTTCCGTTACTTACAAAGGAGAAAGGTTCATAGCCACCTTCAACTGCAACAGAAATGGTTCCGTTTTCACCTGTAAAGCCTGAGGTATCACAGGTGCTGGTCTCTGGATCAAAGTTGTTTATCCAGTAGTCGTAGAGGTAATCCGATGTCCCATCAGCCTCACATGTGGCAATAAATTCATTCAATTGTCTCAAAAGCGTCTCTTGTTTGTTGTTATTACCAACAATCATGGAGGCACTAATGTAACCAGGAAGCTCGTCTAAGACTTCAAGTTCTGGGTGATTTGCCTTCTGAACTCCAAAGCCAACTTGCTCAATGATGTAGGCACTTATTTTCTTACTTTGTAGAGCCAAAATCATGTCGTTAGGCATGGTGTAATATTGGAATTCCGTATGGGGTACCTTGTCCATAATGAGCTCTTCATAGAGAACTGCGGTCTGTACACCAATTGGTTGGCCATCAAAGGACGCTATGCTCCTTTTGGTTATATCGTTTGTTTCTTCAGAAGAAACGCCAGTCTCTTCAGATTCCAAAGAGCTAGTTGAATCTGCAGAACCCTCAGAGAAAGCTACAAACAAAGCAAAACAGAGAAGAAGAAAAATTAATGTAATGCGCTTCATTTTTACTCCTCCTCTTCCCATTTAAAGTGCATATCAATGCGGTTTACAAAACCATTAGGGTCATCAACGGTTCTTTCTGAATAAGTTGTGGTCTTTTCTGAAAGCAATTCTCTAAAGAGGCTACTGTCAGTATCACGAACATCAAAATATGGGCCTTTGTAGGTGATAATTAGAGAAAGGTCGTCCTTTTTCTCCGAATACTCTACTTTGACCAAGATATCGGGGTTTTCAGAGTAGTCTGCAATGGTATTGATACAGATTTCTTCTATGGCGAGGCTTAGCTTGGACAAACGTTCAGACTCAATGAGAAGTTTCTCACCGTAGGCGGCAAGTTCTTCGTTCATGGCCTCAGTGTCAAAATCAATGCCCTGAATTCTATAGCTAAGAGAAGAAAGTCTCTGGATAAAACGTCTAGTTTTTTCTCTCTTTGGATGTTCAAAGATCTCTTTTGGAGTCCCCTCTTCGTAGATGCCACCTTCATCCATAAATAAGATTCTGTTTGCAACTTTTCTTGCAAAGTCCATTTCGTGGGTGACTATCATCATGGTTCTTCCTGTTTTGGCAAGAAGTTTAATAACAGACTGTACTTCACCAATCATGCTTGGGTCTAAGGCGCTGGTGGGCTCGTCAAATAAAATGATTTCCGGATCCATTGCCAGCGTTCTTGCAATAGCAATTCTCTGCTGCTGTCCACCGGACAGCTCATCGGGATAATTAAACACCTTGGAGGAGAGACCTACGGAGGAAAGCAATTCCATGGCCCTGTCGTAGGCGGCTTGGCGGTCTTTGCCCAAAAGTGTGATTTGTGGATTCATGATATTTTCAATGACTGTTAAGTGCCCAAAAAGATTGAAGGACTGGAAGACCATCCCCATCTTTTTACGAACCGCATTAAGGTCACAGCCACGTTCGGTGATATCTTCACCGTCAACAATTATATTGCCGCTGGTTGGCTCGGTCAGCATATTAATGCACCTGAGCAGGGTGGACTTTCCTGTTCCAGAAGGCCCTATTACGGCAATAACATCACCTTTGTTGATAACGAGGTTCACATCATTTAAAGGAACCGTGTTGTCATCAAACTCTTTTCTAAGATGCTTTATCTCAATCATCTTGGCACCCCCTAAAAGGATTGTTAAATCCTTCTAAAGTGAAAAATTCTCAGGAATATGGTCCTGAGCCAAAAGAGTCGTCAAGCAACGCACAGACGAGCAAACTCATTATGCCCATAATTGGGGTTTATTCAACCCTTTTTTGCAAAAAAAAGGCTACAACGGCAACTGTTTTATAACCCAGCCTTTGTTGTAGCCTTAGAGATAACCTAAATATTACTTATTAGTACCCAAGCTCACACATTGCGTCGGCAACCTTTCTGAAACCTGCAATGTTTGCACCCTTGACGTAGTTGATGTAACCGTCGGCTTCCTTGCCTTCTCTTACACATGCATCAAAGATGTTCTTCATGATTTCATGAAGCTTTGCATCAACTTCTTCTGTTGACCACTTGAGGTGTTCAGCGTTCTGGCTCATCTCAAGACCTGATACTGCTACGCCACCTGCGTTGACTGCTTTTCCTGGGCAGAATGGAATTCTTGCCTTCTGGAATGTTGCAATTGCTTCTGGTGTGCATCCCATGTTGGATACTTCAATAGCATATTTGACACCATTCTTAATAAGAAGAGCTGCATCATCGCCATTAAGCTCATTCTGAAGAGCACAGGTGAAAGCAATGTCAACTGGAAGTTCCCATACCTTTCTTCCTGGTACAAACTTTGCACCAAACTTTTCTGCGTATGGAGCAACAATGTTCTTATTAGAGTTTCTGAGCTCAAGCATAAAATTCCACTTCTCTGGAGTTCCTACACCTTCTTCATCAATGATGTAGCCATCTGGTCCAGAAATTGCAACAACCTTTGCTCCAAGCTGGGAGGCCTTCATTGCTGCGCCCCATGCTACGTTACCAAAGCCAGAAACGGATACTCTCTTACCTTCAAAGGTATCGCCATTGAGCTTGAGAACTTGATTTGTGAAGTACATTGCTCCAAAGCCTGTTGCTTCTGGTCTAATTAGAGAGCCACCCCAGGTCTGTCCCTTTCCTGTAAGAACTCCTGTATTCTCCTGACGAATTCTCTTGTACTGGCCATAAAGATAACCAATTTCTCTTCCGCCTACTCCAAGGTCTCCTGCTGGAACATCTGTGTCTGGGCCAATGTACTTGTAAAGTTCTGTCATGAAGCTTCTGCAGAATCTAAGAATTTCATTGTTGGACTTTCCTACTGGATCAAAGTCTG
>CAVKHB010000012.1:0-1113 GCA_963656005.1 Coriobacteriaceae bacterium | reverse complement strand
CTGAACCACCCTTTGCTCCTCCCATTGGAAGGGTTGTAAGGCTGTTCTTAAAAATCTGCTCAAAACCCAAGAACTTTAATGTTCCAAGTGTTACATTCTTACTAAATCTCAAGCCGCCCTTGTAGGGTCCAATTGCACTATTGAACTGTACTCTGTAGCCACGGTTTACCTGAATCTGGTGGTTGTCATCTTCCCATTCAACTCTGAACTGTACAACTCTTTCTGGCTCTACAATCCTATCAAGAATCTTGTTGTCAAGATACTTTGGATTGTTGTTTACGACATCAATGACTGATTCAATTACTTCTCTTGCAGCTTGAATGAACTCCGGCTGAGCTGGATTCTTTCTTTCAAGTTCAGCCATAAACTCGTCTAACTTATACATTGTATTCCTCCACATTTTTGTATGAGAACATTTTCTTTCTCAAAAATTCTCATAACAACACCTTGGATTGTAAATCCGCTATATAGAGTTGTCAACTAAATAATTTGCAAAACGCTTATTCCTTTTTTAGATAATTTCGTATATCACAAAAATTTTTTGCTCAAATTGATGATATGCTCAATTTTGGCTTGAAAGTGTTTCAAGAAAAATGTCCCACAAAGAATCTTCTGGAGGAGGCGCAACTATTGTGAGGCTTACACCTGAAACTGGATGAACAAAAGATATACTTCTTGAGTGTAAACAAATACCACCATCTGGGTTTGAACGAGCAAATCCATACTTGAGATCTCCTTTAATATGTACCCCGCAAGCGGCAAGTTGAGCTCTTATTTGATGGTGCCGTCCTGTAATAAGATGAATTTCCAAAAGCACGTATCTTTCAGATTCAGCCAGCTCTTTATAGGTAAGTCTAGCTTCTTGCAAGGCAGAAGCCGAAACACCTCTAACCTGAGGAGCTTTGCCTGTCACCGCATCTGGTTTATAGGCAAAAGTCTTGTTCTTGTTACCATCTCTGTACAAATAATGCCTAAGTTCTCCCTCTTTTTTTTCAAGTGGCTTGTCTACAATAGCCCAGTAAACCTTATGCATTGCGTTATCCCTAAACAGGCTATTAAGGCGGCTCAAGGCTTTGTCTGTACGGGCAAAAACAACAAGGCCACTGGTAGGTC
>CAVKHB010000011.1:0-14255 GCA_963656005.1 Coriobacteriaceae bacterium | reverse complement strand
CTGCAAGACCGTATCTTTGAGCAAAGGTAGAAACAACATCTGCCGTGACGTAGGTGTTTGCATTGTAAAGAAGAAGAACCTTTTCATATCCAATACTCAAGAGAGAACCAATTCTTGTAATCAACATAATGACAATTGTTGAAAGAATACTTGGCAAAATCACATATCTCATTTGAGCCATTTTCCCAGCACCATCAATTTGAGCAGCTTCATAGCTGGTTGGTGAAATTGCAATGATAGCAGCAAAGAAGACAATGCTTCCGTAACCAGCTCCTTCCCATATACCACTTATCTGATAAATGCTTCTAAAATACCTTGCATCATTAAGTAGGCCAGCATAGGCAGCTTCATGCGAAAGAAGGCCTAATTTCTCCATAAGTTGTGAAATTACACCATAACTTGTCGTTAGAGACCCTTGTTTGACCAACATCACTACCAAAGAAGTCATAACAACGGTGGACATAAACTTAGGCAAATACGTCAAAACTTGGTAAACACTTCTCGCAATATTCGACTTAATTTCATTGAAGAAAAGCGCCAAAATAATTGGAACAGGAAAGCCAAAACACAAGCCATAGAAACTAAGCAAGAACGTGTTTCGCATAGCTCTCCAGAACTGGGCATCTCCTCCAACCAATAAACGCTTGAAATAGGAAAAACCAGAAAACAGTTGCTTTGAAACGGGAAGCACTTGATCCGAGACCTTAAAGCACCCCAACAACTCATACATTGGGAAATATCGCCAGAACAAGAAAACCAAAAGCATAGGAATGAGCATCACATATAGACGCCAGTCTTTGAGAATTGTACGCCCAACATGAAGCCAATAATGCTTTTCCACATCATCTCTGACTTTTTGCTCCGGATCTTCCCTATATTTACCGGACTCTTCATCAAAAACGAGATAATCAGTAGCCTTCACCTTCACGACGAGCCTCCTTTTCAGCCTCTTGCACCCTAATCAGATATGAAACTTGCCTTTCAAAAACGCCGTCCATTCTTCTTGCAATCAACACAAGAATTATGGCAAACACCCCCGAAAGAACGTCCGTGGCAACAAAACTAATTGCCCCAGAAATCACATCTCCCATCACTAAAGCAACAACAGCCCGTCCAACTTGCATCAAAAGAGCAACCGCAGATGCAAAAAAAGCAGACAGGGCCACGCTGTCCCTAATCTTCTTTTCTCTTCCCCTCAAAATTGGCAGCACCAATGCAGAAAAGAGATTTCCCACCGCGTAGACGGTGCATTGCTTGACCTCAAGCCCATATCCCGATGCCAAGCACAATACAATTCCACCAAGAAACGCATGAATAGCGCCAAAGCCTCCCCATCGCATATAGACAATAGTCACAAGGGCAGGAACAAGAGAGACCGTATAGGGTTGAGAAGCAAAAATCGTTGTTCCCGCTTTCACTATCAAGGTTTCAAAAAGGCATAAAAGCAAAGCCCAAATAAAAAGATCCGTTGCTCTGTATTTAGCCAAACTTGAACGTACACCCACAATTGCCCTTCTGTTTCAAAAATGGAACACTATTCCATTATATGCGCCACATTGCCAAATTCGCAAGAATTATTTACACAAACATTTCAATTGCTTTACACTTTATTCCATGTTAGACCTTGGATTTAGAGCTCACGATTTTTGTAAATTTGCCTCGGCGCAGGATCTTGCCGCTACCGCTGCAATCTTCAGAAAGAACGCTTGCCTCCATTTTGCCCCCTACAAGGCATTGGAGAATTCTCCAAAACCCCTTACCTCTGAATGGGCACAACAAGTCAAAAGAACCTTTGATTCTAATGGCATTAGAGTTGCCATTTTAGGTTGCTATATCAACCCAGTACACCCAGATTTAGAAAAAAGAGAGAGCGAACTAAAACTGTTTGAAAATGGCCTAGAAATGGCACATCTCCTTGGAAATCCTATTGTTGCTACAGAAACAGGCTCTCATGACGCTAGAAATATCCGCTGTGAAGAAACCTGGACGGACAAAAATTTCAGCATTTTCTTAAACATAATTGAACGTCTTTTAACCAAAGCTGTGAACAACAACGTCACCATGGCAATAGAAGCTGTTGCCGACAAAAACACCATAGACACTCCACAGCGAATGATCAAGGTCATGCAAACCTTTGAGAGCCCAAATCTTAGAGTCCTCTTTGACGCCGTAAACATCATGCCAATCAACGGAGTTGACAATTATGAAACTTACTACGATGAAGCAGTAAGCATGCTTGCCCCCTACATTTGCGCCATGCACCTCAAAGATTTTATTTGGGCAGACCGCCTAGACTCCTACCCCTTTGCCACAGGGCCCGTCAAAAAAGGAACAATTCCCATTGGCGAAGGCCTCATGCCCTGGAAGACCCTCTTTAACATCTACAAAAAGTATCACGTGGACAACGTCCCCATGACTCTTGAGAACTTTAACCCCAAAACTCTCAAACAAAGCCTAGAATTTATTGAGACCACATACGCTCAAGTGATACTATGAGAGTATGAAAGCATTAATTATCGTTCTATTTGTACTTAATTCGCTGTATGACTTTTTCATGATTAAGCTGTCTTTCTCGGATACGGATAGACCGCTGCCGGACAATGTAAAAGATGTCTATGACGAACAGCGCTACAAGCTGTATAAAGCCTACAAGAAGGAAAGCGGGAAGGTGGAGCTCGCTTCTGCTGTGGTGAGTTTTGTTATCAATCTTGCCTTTTTGGTTTTCAACGTGTATGCCACGGTGTTTGACCTCTTTGCTGGCTTGAATATTTACCTGCAATACTTCCTGTTAATTGTTGTTTTTGACGCCTTCACCACCATAGTTAAGACACCTTTCTCGTATCACGACACCTTCACCATTGAAGAGAAATTTGGAATGAACAAGACCACAAAGAAGACTTTTTTCTTGGATAAGCTTAAAGGCTTTGTGTTGGGCATAATTCTTTCCATGGCAATCATTTCCATAATGATTTTCTTCTTCTCTCGTTTTGGGGTTCAGGCAATAATTTGGACGGCAGCAACTATTGTTGCGCTCTCTCTTCTGCTCAGCACGCTGGTTCTTCCTCTGTTGAAATTGTTTAACAAGTTCACCCCGCTTGAGGACGGCGAGCTGAAAGATAAGCTGCTTGCCCTGTGCGATAAATACCACGTCCAAGTCAAACGAATTGTGGTCAAAGACGCCTCTAAACGTACCACAAAGGCAAATGCTTTTTGCACGGGCATGAAAAAGAAGACCATCTCCATTGACGATAATCTTCTCAACAACTTCACCACCGACGAGATTGTTGCCGTCTTTGCACACGAATTTGCACACGCCAAGTACAAGCACGTGTTAAAGACTCTCCCCTTCAGCCTCCTTCAATCCATCCTTTCAATTGTCATATTTGGACTAATCCTCTCCGTGAACCAATTCTTCACGCCATTTGGATTTACGCAGGCCAACTACTTCTTTGCCCTAATTGTTTTAGACGCCCTGCTATGGCCATTCAGCAACCTTTCTGGAACCGCCATGAACTACATCAGCCGCAAACACGAATATGAGGCCGATGCCTTTGCAGCCAAGGAAGGCTATGGCGAAGCACTAATTAGCGCCCTAAAGAGACTGGTAAACGAGTCGCTATCTGAGATTAATCCTCATCCTTGGATTGTAAAAACAACCTACTCTCACCCAACCCTCTCTCAGCGCATCACCGCCGTCCGAGCAAACGAGAAGTAAGGTGATATAGATTTACTTAAGTACGATTTAGTAATTTACGATTAAGTAAATTTAGAACAACCCCGTCTCCCACAGCATCTCAAGATTCTCTTTGATAACGTTATAAAGGGCGTTAGAGCCAAGATAATCTGGAAAATTGCGCCAAGTGAGAATAATACTTGTAGGGCTGACCTCTGCAATTGGAGAAGCCACAGGACTGTGAACATTGTCTATGACAAGAGCATAGGCCTTCTCATGTGCCTCTTTTATCTGATCCGCCGTAAGTGAGCCAGAGCCAAAAGTAGAAACCACATTAAGGCCAAGATCTCGGGCGAATTCGGCCTGATTTACATTGGCAAAAACTTCAAGATTCTTATTGGGAGAAGCTGCAATGCGTTCTCTTGCCTCCTCAATAAGTTTTTTGTATTCCCCAAAACGCTCTTGAGCTATTTCTTCAGTTCCAGCCTTTTCTGAAAGCATATTCACCATTTTTTCCAGATTGGCTAGCGTATTCGTTGTTTTCACCTTCACAATCCTAGACTCATCCAACTGAGCAGCATTGCTAATAGTTTTCATCATTTTCTCATAGCCAGCGTGCATAAAAAGCTTTGCATTAATTACGCTAACCATATCGTCTGCAGTAATCTCATACTCTGGCGGATGCTTAAGATTTGCAGGGGCTATAGTCACAACGTTATCCAAGCCTGCTAATTCCGCAATGGCTGCAACCCAGCTAGTAGAGGCAACATAATTGGAATTAATTTTCATATCTTGCCCAGATTGCACCCCGTTATCTTCATTCAAAGATTGTGCAAAACTTATAGTACAAGCTAGAAAAACAACAATTAACACGCAAAAAAATCTTTTCATTTTTTCCTCCCATCTTTTTCAAAGAAGAAATTAAAAACAACATTCAATAGGAACACCACAACAGCCAGAAGTGCCAGCGTTCCACTAACTGGCAAATTCCACAACAAAGCCAATAAATATCCAACCACCGACAAAACCAAGCCCGTGACAGAACTTTGAATAAACAGCTGTTTCAAACTCTTTGCATTCTTACTTGCCCCCACCACAGGCAGAACCAAAAGCGCATCAATCAAAAGCGCTCCCAAAACCCGCATTGCCACCGATACAATCAGCGCAGTTATCAGCACCATAACGGTGTTATGCGCCCCAACAGGAACACCCATGGATGATGCTATATCCTTATCAAAGAACAACATAGAGATTGGCCTGAAAAAAATCCACACATAGGAAAGTGCAAGCGCACCCAAGATTGCAAGTAATATTAAATCCATACGAGTGAGTGCAAACGGACTACCCCACAGCACTTCCAAAGTATCTTTTGCAGGCACGTCAAAGACATGACTCACCAGAGAAGCCAACCCCATTGTACAGACCATCATAGCAGTACTTGCCACAGAAAGCGTGCGCCCGTCTTTGTTCAGCCTAATCATAATAAGCACCAAAAGAACATTCAACGGGATAACAACAACCAACATGGGAATATCTAATACCACGGCCGCCACCCCGCCCAAGATAACTCCATGCATCAGCATGTAGCGCATTGGAATCAGGCCATTTTGCACCACAATCACACCTGCAACAGGAAACGATATTCCGCTTATAACCATCCCAATTAAGCCATACAAAATGGGCTTGAGGGCTAATAATCCAACTAATCTCTGCATGGCGCCTCCAATTTCACAATGGGACTACTCAATTTCACAATTGGCCAACCCAAGGCCTGCGTCAATTGAGCATCATGGGTCACCACAATAGCCGCCATGTACGGGGGAAGCGAGCGCATCATCTCCACAAACTCATCCCTAAACGCCACATCCAAAAAAGACGAAGGCTCATCCATCAGCAGCAAATTCGCATCCTGACAAAAACATCGGGCAAGACTCACCCTCTGCTTTTCCCCGCCGGACAGTTCTCCAAACCTTCTGCCCGCCAGCTGACTCACCCCGGTCTCCCTCATAGCCCGCTCCACGCGCTCCAGGTCTCGCCTCTCCTGCTTGTAAAGCCCCATAGCCACCACTTCATATACCGATATTGGTGCTTTTGTCTCTGCAAAACCCTGTTTACAATAGGCTGTTTTAGTATTACTTGAGATTTGAATTTTCCCTTTGGCAGGTTTTATGTTTCCAAGAATTACCTTAAGAAGAGTTGTTTTCCCACACCCGTTTGGACCCTCAATAACAACTCTTTCACTCTCTTTAAGCGTCAAAGAGAAATCCTTAATCACAGGTGTTGAGTTATAAAACACCGAGATATTTTGGATGTCTAAGATAGGAATAATGTTGATTTTATCAGAGCTCTCGGGCACTTTTTTATCCTGCTTTTTGCAAAAACAATGCCCTCATGGCGCACTTAAGTACATTAAGTTTGGGGTTCATCCCCAAGATAGGCCTTCGTGACCTATAAATATTGTGCAGTTTCCAGAGACTAAAGTCAAGCCAAGAATTGTGCTGTGTGACAGCCGCATAAGTGAACTGAATAGATGACAACTTTGAGGTGTCCTCTTAAGCCTCTTAGTCCTCTTGCAAAGGCAGCTTTGCACAGACCTCTTCAATATACTCATTTAGGGTCATTGGCTTAACGCCAGAAACTGTGACGAATTTGTTAACTGGAATAAGAAGTTTGTGAGCATTACTTGAACCAACAGCCCTTGCCATCTCTGGCGTTATTTCACCAAGCATAGAGTCTGCCATAACAATACCAATTGGACCCAAAATGTAGGAAGCGTCTCTGCAAGCTACCACCACAGGGTTCTCGCCCGTAGCTCCTTGTCTTGCCCCGCCCTTTAACATATTTGCCGTAGCAGTTGCATTGGTTCCAATACAAATAATATTGTCTTGAAAACCCCTTGCAACTAACTTTTCTACTATTGCTCTACCAATACTGCCACCCTGGCCATCTATAACTACAATTTTCATGCTCATATTTCATTATCCTATTGGAGGGAGAGAAGAAAAGTCTACATAAACGTCAAAAATTTGTCAAAAATGTACACTTGTGTACATATCAGCCCCCAAAATGGCTCATTATGTACACTTTTCAAATTACGCTAGTTAGAGTAAACTAACCACACCTCATTAGGAGACATGTAATGAAGTGGATTTTCTTGGTAGTGTTTTATTTTTTATATTGGGGAATGTGTTTCTTGGGTACAGGAACGGATAAGAAAAACCTCACAGGACTTCGCTCTTATCCAGTTGCCGTGCAAGCTCGAGCCCGAGAACAACTTGGCAACAAGGTACCTCAAGCAAAATCCATTCCCTCAATATTGTTGAGCAACCTTGTTTTTTTCACCCTTTTGTTTTCTGTAATTGGCCTTATTTTCAAAAAAAGCCTCGCTTTTGACGGCTATCTTTCCGCTTTTTGGTATTTTCTTCTGCTTGGCGAAGGCCTAGGAGTCTTTGATCTTCTGATAATTGATCTTCTGTGGTGGCGCAATACAAAACGTATTCGTTTCTCGTTTTTACCAGAAAAAGAAGCCTATCAAGACCCAACAAAACACATTGCATCCTTTGTACGAGGCCTTCCTCTGTTTGTAGCAGTTGCAGCCTTGAGCGCGGCAATTGTCACCCTCCTTTAAGACAATGTTAAGCAAAATGAATAGATATCTGAAAGAAACCCCCATGCTGGATTTTTCGAATCCAGTGCAACAAGAACTCATTAAACAGCGCAAATAACGGGACTTGTTTATGCACCTGCACCAAGAAATATCACCTTTGAAGAACTTTATGTACAAAAATCTTGGTAAGCATCTGATGAACGCCAATGTGAAAAAGATTAGAAAGATGTACGCTTTTTGAATCTTTCTGGCAAAATATAGAAAAAACTTTCATATTAGGACATAATTATCCACGGGAGAATTGCAAATGTTTGAAAGAAAAAAAGCCTTCAAGAATCTAGCAGAAGAAATTCGGTTATTGAAAAAAACCACCACAGACGAAAAAGGTCGCCGCCTCGTTAAGATTGGACTTTCAAAGGGATATGATTTTCTTTCCCCTCTCTCGCCCAATGGAGAACCTTGCATTACAGAAGAAGTGGCCCAGTTTCTAGAACATAGCACAAAACATCTCAGACCAGACAGTTCTCTACATTTTGTCTTTGAGGGAGCCTCCCTTTCCAACGAAGAAAAAGAGATTTACACTTGCGCAATACACAACTATTATCACAACGAGTTTACCGAGATTGTAAGAGAACTACAAAAAAATATGGCACAAACAATAATAATGGTCGCAGTTTCTGCCGTTATTTTTGCCCTCAACATTTTTCTAAAAAATGGAGGCGAAAATCAGATTGTTTACAACATAATAGACATCATTGCTTGGGTCTTTGCCTGGGAAGCTACCGATATTTTCTTCCTTCAACGTCCTGCCATGCGCCTTCGCAGGCTCCGTCTATTTAACATAATTCAATCAAAAATAACCTTTGAATAATTGCTCCCCGTGGATGCTGCTTTCATAAAAGTCTACTTAATTGGCCTTTTTTTGTGCGTTTAAGTACACAAGTCTACTTTTTTTGACCCTTTTTTGCGTTTTAAGTACACATTTATTTTACTGCCAATACTTCATAAGCAGAAAACGCTGCTTTTTATAAAATTAGCCACAGTTTCCTAAATCATGCTAGAATGTCCGCATGAAAGGAAAAAGAATACTGTTTGTTGCTTTGGCTTTAGCTTTGGTTCTGGTGCTACTCGGATGCAGCACCATGGGAAATAAAGAAGAGAGGATTGAAACTAATGTGGAGCCTCAGGAGTTGGTTCCAGATGGCTATAACCGAGTTGTCTTCTACTGGAAGGGTGCGGCCGACCTTGCCACGTCCGATATCTGGATTTGGTGGGACGGAAAGGATGGCGAGGGCTATCTTTTTGAGCAGTGCGACTATGGATTTAAGTGTGCCGTGGACGTGCCTTCTGAAATTGGCAAGGTGGGTTTCATAGTTAGAACCTCATGTTCAGAGCCAGGAGGGTCTAGTTGGGGAACCGCTACAAAAGACTGGAGCGAAGATAGATTTGCCTTTGTGGAAGGAAAAATCACAGAGATATATTTAAAAACTGGCGATGGCTTGCAGTATTCCTCTCCAGATGGAGGGCAGACCCTTAATCCAATTAAGGTATTTGTTATGGCTTCAATGGATGATTTTGACACGGTGAGCTATTCGGTATCGCCCGCTGCAACGTTTACCAGCACAGAGACTTTCAAAATAAAAGATTCAAACGGCAATTACTTGGAGATTAAAAGCGTGAACGCAAATGGGACAATTACTCTTGCCAACAAGATGGCTTTGGATGGTCACTATACCCTTGAAGTAGAAGGATATGGAGAAAAAGAAATAGTGCCAAACAAAATCTTTGACACAGAAGAATTTATCGAAGAATACACATATTCTGGCAACGACCTTGGAGCTGTTATATCGAAAGGAAAAACCACCTTTAAAGTTTGGGCTCCAACGGCTAGCAGAGTTGTAATCAACCTCTTTGATAACGGCACTGACGGGGAGGCTTTCCTCTCTGCAGACATGAAAAAAGAAGAAAAAGGCGTTTGGAGCTACACTGCAGATTGCCAGCACGGAACGTATTACACATACACCGTCACCACAGCAGTTGGTACGGCTGAAGCAGTTGACCCTTACGCAAAAGCAGTGGGAGTCAATGGCAACCGAGGCATGGTGGTTGACCTCTCTCTAACCAATCCAATTGGTTTTGACTCCGATACTTACATGACCTCCATTTCCACCTACTCTGACGCCGTCATCTGGGAGACTCACGTCCGAGACTTCTCCATTGCCAACGCACAGAGCGCCTACAAAGGCAAATATCTGGCCTTCACTGAACGCGGACTTGTCAACGCATCCGGCTTCCCAACTGGAGTTGACTACTTGCTTCAACTAGGCATAACCCACGTGCACCTCCTCCCCATCTACGACTACGCCACAGTAGACGAGATTTATCCCGATTCCTCTTATAATTGGGGCTATGATCCCAAAAACTACAATGCCCTTGAAGGAAGCTATTCCACAGATCCTTATCACGGAGAAGTCAGAATAAATGAGTTCAAACAAGCAGTACAATCCTTACACGCAAGCGGCATTGGAGTTGTAATGGATGTAGTGTATAACCACACATATTCGTCTGACTCCTCTCTTAACAGGATTGTTCCATACTATTATTACCGCTACACCAACGAGGGCAGAAACTCCAACGGAAGTGGCTGTGGTAACGAAACAGCCTCTAACAGAATAATGTACAGGAAGTTTATGATTGACAGCCTTGTCTACTGGATGACAGAGTACCACTTAGACGGCTTTAGATTTGACCTCATGGGCATACATGACATAGAAACCATGCAAGAAATTGAGAAGGCTCTTCATGCCATCAATCCAAAGTGTCTCATCTATGGCGAAGGATGGGCGGGCGGAACCTGTGCCTATTCAAGTTCTTTGCTGGCAACTCAGGCAAACATCTCCCAAATAAAGGCCAGCACTGGAGCTGCAGGTAGCATTGCAGTGTTCAACGATGCCATCCGCGATGGCCTGAAGGGCAGTGTTTTCACCTCTGCTGCAAAGGGACTTATTAGTGGAGCAGTCAACAAAGAGAATGCTCAAAAAGTTGCTTTTGGCATTGCTGGAGGACAATCCTCCTCAGCTGTTTCTTGGTCCGTAAAGAATGGCATGGTAATCAATTACATGAGCTCACATGACAACAACACTCTATGGGATAAGCTTTTACTTTCCAATCCCAATGACAGTAAAGAAGACCGAATTCAAATGAATAAACTTGGAGCTGCCGTTGTCATGATTAGCAAAGGCACCCCGTTCATGCTCTCCGGTGAAGAAATCTTACGGACAAAGGATGGAGATAGTAATAGCTACAAATCTTCCGATGCCATCAATAAAATTGACTGGGATTCTGTCACTGTAGGCTCTGATGAAGAGGACATGTTCTCTTGGTACAAAGCTCTAATAGAGATGAGAAGCAAGTATTCTTGGCTCAAGGAAGGAAGCGTAACTTGCAAAATCTTGAGTAACAATTCAATCTTTGCCACATATCGGTATAGAGGGAATATCGTTGGCATAGCCATAGTCAACCCCACAACCTCAAGTTTTGAGGAATCTTTGCCTGCTGGCCAGTGGAAAGTCATTCTTAATGGAGATACTTTTGTGAATGAGACCCAAACCTTGCAAGACAGCGTAGTTGTACCAGCCAGAGGAGTTGTGCTGCTTTGTAAATGACTACAGCTTGTGGAAAATTGGAATCATCTTATTAAAAGTACAAAATTCTTGGTATCCCAAAGACTTGAGCGTTCTCATGGCTTCTCCAATATGAGATCCAAGATGTTCTTCCTTGTGGCTGTCACTACCAATTGTGATGATGCGCCCTCCAAGTTGATGGTACAGCTTCAAGATTTCCCTTGATGGGGTCAATTCCTTCATGCCATATCTATAACTGGAAGTATTCAGCTCAATGCCTTTTCCATCTGCAATCACTATCTTCAAGATATCGATTATGATGGATTTAAAATTCTCAAAAGGGTATTCGCCATTTTGGTCGTAACGATTGATTAGATCTAAATGCCCTAACACACTATATTCCTTGTATTGGCGAACAAGCTCCAGGATTTCTTGATAGTATAAGTGAATATATTCCTCTTGAGTCTTCCCTTTTTGAAAGTCTTGCGTCCATAATTCTTTGTTGTCAATCTGGTGAACGGATAGAATAATAAAATCAAACGGATAGCGTGAAAAAAGTTGCCTATATTTTGGGATGGTTTCCACCTGCATTCCAAATTCCATCCCCAACTTCAATGAAATCTTTTCTTTATAACGAGTTGCAAGTTCTTTAAAGGTTAAATAGTAGACTGGATAATTCACATTTGCCAAGGGTATTTTCTCGGGTTCCCCTGCCCTGCCTCGTCTATAAGGCATCTCATCAACCTCGTCCCAGTCCATCTTTATTCCATAATCCACATGGTCAGTAAAACAGATTTCATCCAAACCTAAGGTTATAGCATCCTTCACAACCTGTTCCATTTTATAGAGAGAATCGTCACTGAACTCCGTGTGTACATGATAATCAGCAAGCATAGGACAGCTCCTTTTGTGGGACTTTACGAAGTAGCTTTTCATGCATGAAAACCATCAACACTAAAAGTGCAAACAGATAAATAGGAAGTAATGAAACCGAGATATGCTCAGCTATTACCCCAAAAAATGGAGGCATTAGACTTGAGCCAACATAAGCACACGCCATTTGAATCCCAATTATTGCTTGCGATTTATCTGCTCCAAAATGTGCTGGCGTTGAATGAATAAGACAAGGGTAAATGGGAGCACAACCAAGACCAATCATAACAAAGCCAACCAAGGAGGCAGTTGCACCCAAAGGCATGAACATTATAAAAATTCCAATGAAAAGCAAAACTTGCCCCAAGCGTATCATTTGAACGTCTTTTAATTTCATAGAAGCGAATCCATTCAATGCGCGTCCAATGGTAATTCCAATAAAAAACATACTGGCAAAGGAAGCAGCAGTTTCCGCAGGAACTCCCTTATATAAGGTTAAATAACTGCTTGCCCAAAGGCCAGTAGTCTGTTCCAAAGCACAATAGCAGAAGAAACAAACCAAAACATTTTTGACACCACTTAGCTTCAAAACTTCCCTTAATGGAAGTTCCTTTGTTTCCACAACTTCTCCAGTTAAATCTTTCAATTGAGGACGGCCTTTCCAAAGAGGAAGACTGATAAAAAGAATGATAGTCAATACAATTTGAATAATTGCAATATACCTATAACCACCATTCCAAGTCCCCTCACGAGTGATAACATACCCCATAATATATGGCCCCGTTGCTGCCCCAACGCCCCACATACAATGTAACCAACTCATGTGCTTACTTTCGTAATGTAGCGCAACATAGTTATTGAGAGACGCATCCACACTTCCTGCTCCAAGACCATAAGGAACGGCCCAAAGACATAGCTGCCAAAATGAATGACTAATTGAAAACCCAAATAAGGCAAAAGCCGTCATGGCAACGCTAATTGCTGTTACTTTTCCCGTTCCAAGACGGCGCGTTAACCTATCACTTTGCAAGCTGGAAATGATTGTTCCAACCGAAATAATCATAAAAATGATACCGGAATAAGAGACTGGAACATCAAGTTGAGGGTACATGGTTGGCCACGCTGAGCCAAGTAGCGAATCCGGCAACCCCAAACTAATAAAAGAAATATAAATCACTGCCAAAAGCAGGTGAATCATCTTGCATTCCTCCTCACTATTGATATAATGATATCACCCAAAAGAAGTTTATATTACTTCATAATCCCGATTTTTATGCAACAAAATCGCCAATTATTTAAAAGGGAATACATTATGGCCTTAAACAACTGCATTCCAATTGTTACCAGTACATCGGGACAAGAAATGACCAAACATGGAACCCCTCTTTTCCCCGTTGCTTGCTATACCAATGACCTTAGTAAATCAGAAGTCTCTTGGCATTGGCATGAGGAATTGGAGGCTTTTGTTGTTGAGCAAGGGCTTGCCTGCATTTGTATTAACGGTGGTAAATATCTTATAAAACAAGGCGAAGGGTTTTTCATTAACTCTGGGATTTTACACTCTGTTTGCCAAGAGGGAACCTCTCCTTGCTGTTTACATTCCATTGTTTTCCATCCTCGCTTTGTTGGAGGTAGCTTGGATAGTATACTTTGGCAGAAGTATCTAGAGCCTCTTCTGTCTAATTCTTTCCTTCCTTTTGTTCCTTTTTCTACACAACAGAAATGGGAAAGGGATGCATTAAGGGCTATAAACAACGCTTGGGAACTTTGCGCCTTTGAAGAAGATGGGTTTGAATTGAAAACACGGGAACAGCTTTCTAAAATAATCCTTCTTCTTTTTCAACATCATCGGGCTTCAGAAAAAAGTCCATCAAAAAAAGCCTTGCGGGAAGAAGAGAGAATCAAGGCCATGTTGCAATACATTCAAGACCATTATAGCGAGGAAATATCTCTTGTGCAGATTGCAGATAGCGCCAATATTGGTGAAAGCGAGTGCCTTAGGTGCTTTAGAAATTTGCTTGGGCTCTCCCCAATCCAGTATGTAAAACAAATTAGAATACAAAAGGCCACGGAACTACTGCTTTTAACAAACTGGACAATTACAGATATTGGTCAAAAATGTGGCTTTCTGGAGATGAGTTACTTTGCTAAAACCTTTAGAGAGTTAAAAGGATGTAAGCCCAGTGCGTTTAGGAGCAAAAAGTAATTACAAAGAGTGTAAAAAGGTGTTGCACCTTTGGAATCTGTTTTTGGGAGACAACTTTTGAATTTTATAAGTATTAAACTTGCGTATTATACCCTTTTCTCTATATTTATTAGTTGCGTTTTCTAGGAAGTTTTGATAAAATTTACTTGCGTATTATATGAAACTTTATTTATGATAAGGAATTATTTTAATGGAACTTAAACGCAAGATTTACAACAAACTTCTTGAATGGAAGGAAAAAGATAAAGGTAAAACTTCTCTGCTCATAGAAGG
>CAVKHB010000010.1:0-14334 GCA_963656005.1 Coriobacteriaceae bacterium | reverse complement strand
ACATAAACCGTAGTAATTCCAATTGAATTCTGAATTTCTTTAATAACCGTTCTCATTTCAACCCTAAGTTTTGCATCTAAGTTTGAAAGAGGTTCATCCATCAAAAGTACATCTGGGGTAATAGCAAGAGCTCTAGCAAGAGCAACTCTCTGTTGCTGTCCTCCGGAAAGACGCTCTGGCATACGATCACGGTATTCCTCAATTTTCATAAGTTTAAGAAACTGATTTGTCTTAGCAACTATTTCTTCTTTAGGAAGTTTTCTGTTTTTAAGACCAAACGCTACGTTCTTTTCAACTGTCATATTTGGGAAAATTGCGTAGTTTTGGAAAACCATACCAATGTTTCTCACAACAGGATCCATGTCATTGATCCTTTTGTCGTTAAAGAAAAAATCCCCACCTTCTATTGAGTTGAATCCCGCAATCATGCGCAAAAGTGTTGTCTTACCACATCCCGATGGACCAAGGAGGGTGAAAAACTCACCCTCCTTGATGTCTAGTGATAAGTCAGCAATGATTGTATTATCTCCGTATTTTTTTACGGCATCTCTAATTTTGATATTTACACTCACCTTTCTGACCTCATCAATTATTTTGCTGTTTTCTGAACAATCTCATCAAATCTTGTCTGCCAAGCAGTCTTGTTTTCGCCACAGTAAGCAAGATCTTCGTAGACAACATTGATTGTTGAGAAAGCTGGCATGTTAGCTGAAGTATTTGTGATGTTTGGGTTTACAGGTCTAGCTGTTGTCTTTCCAATCTCAGCCTGTCCTTCGTCAGAAATGAGCCAGTCCATAAACAACTTTGCGTTATCCATATTCTTTGCACCCTTAAGAATTGCTGCTCCTGCTGGAAGCCATACAGCGCCTTCTTCTGGATAAATAAGTCTTACATTTGTTGCACCATCATCAAGAAGCTGAACACATGGATCTTCGTAAGAAACACCAACAGCGTACTCGCCACTTGCAGTTCCCTTATAAATTGCTGAAGAAGAACCAAGAATTGTTCCGTTGAGCTGTACACAGAACTTTTCTACCCATTCCCAAGCCTTCTCATCATATGGCTCGTCGCCCATAACAAGGAGCATGTTTGTGAGTTCTGCCCAAGCAGAAGAGGACTTTGCTGCGTTACCCATAGCAATATGGCCCTTGAGCTCTGGCCAAAGAAGATCGTTGTAGCCTTTGAACTCATCTGGATTAACACCAAGCTGTTTGAAAACATCAACGTTGATAAGTAGAGCTGCAGATCCATCAAGGCAGTATCTTGTTACGCAACCATTCTGGTTCTGATATGCTTCAGGAAGCTTCTCATTTCCCTTTGCTACATATGGCTCAAAATATTCTGCATAGGTGTTGCCGTTTGCGAAGTTTACACCACCATACCAGACATCGGCCTGTGGGTTTCCTGCTTCAGAAACAACTCTACCTGCAACCTCGCCTGTTCCCATGGAAAGGACTTGTACATCAATTCCATAGGTCTCACCAAATACGTAGGCAGCTTCCACCAAGGCATCTGAGTTTGGTGAATAGATAACAAGACTTCCTCCGACTTTGCCTGATTCCTGAGCAGCCTGTGCAAATACTGCACCAACCAAAACTGCTAAAACCAGCAGTATAGCTGTAAGTTTTTTCATATTGTACCTCCATATGTCCCCTCGGACATTCTTTGCAACACGTTTTTCCTCTGCAATTAGAACTGCAAATGCAAGCACTGCAAAACAATTGCATTCCTCACAATTATGACATTATATGGAGCGCAATTCAAGAAAAACTATCTTAGATGTGACTGTTCAGTTAAAATGGTAGGGTCATAACTGTTCTTTGAAAATGTTGGTTTTAATTGTTCAGTTAAAATGTTAGGTCTAATTGTTCAGATAAATGATTTTAAAGTTTGTTGTTAAGATTGATTCATTTAGGAGGACCAAATAATGAAAAATAAGGTCACAGATGAATCGTTTAAGCAACGAACAAGGAGAACGGCACTCGAAGGTGTTTTAGAAGGAAAGAGGACAATTTCTTCAGCTTCTAGAATGATGCACCTAAGTGAAACACAAACCAGACGTCTTTTGAAAACGGCAACAAAACAAGGACTTGAAGCTGCTTTAAAAGATAGGCGAAGAGGAAACAATAAAACTAGAATTCCTCAGGCTATTCGAGATAAGATTTCGGCTCTGTATGAGGATAAGTATTCAGGGTTTAACTTCTGCCATTACACATCAATGCTCAATGATTTTGAAGGCATTCATGTAAGCTTGAGTACTGTAAGAAGAATTCTTGAAGAGAAAGGCATAAAGGTTCCGCATAAGATTAAGAAACGTTCTCCACACAGGAGAAGACCCGCCAGAGCTCATGCTGGAGAGCTATGTCAAATGGATGCTTCAAAACATGATTGGTTTACAGAGTCCAAAGATGGAACAATGGCGGAGGTGTACCATCATCTGTATGGCCTAATTGACGATGCCACCTGCATAGTTACTGCACTATGGATGGAAAAAGAAGAAACAACCCATGGCTATTTTATGCTCATGAGAAAAGTCAATGAAACTACAGGATTCCCTTTAAATCTATATGTGGATTATCGAGGTACTTTCAGTGTTAATCTCAAAAAAGATGCCAGCAAACCCAAAATGAGCGGCCATTTATTTGTGCTTATTTGTGCTCAAAGAATTTATTTGTGCTATACTCTAACAAAGGTTTCTAATATGTGTTCTGTTCTTGTTTTGATTATTTTCTTCCTATATTCCGTTGGCTATAATATCTTTGGCGTTTTGGCTGCAGATATCATTGAAGGTTGCAAGATTTCTCTTTCTTCTGCAGGTTTATTGCAAAGTTTTTTTCAGATTGGTGCGTTGTTAGGAATTGGATTGTCTCCACTAGCATTGATGAAATTGTCTAGCCTAAATCGTCTTAGGCTAGGAATATTTTTTGATGCTGTTGGAATGATATTATTAGCCCTCATTCCCTCTTCTGTATCTATATCAATCCTTTTTGTTTTCATGGGACTTGGAGGATTTTATATAGATTCGGGAGCAAACGCATATTTGGCAGAAACTTTCCCAAATAAAAGACAGAGTTTAATTCCTCTTCTACATTTCTCCTACAGCTTAGGAGCTTTACTTTGTGGTTATCTTGTTCTTCCTTTTAAGAGTCCTACCTCTTGGGGCTGGGGATATGGCATTGTTGGTGTAACTCTTGCCATTCTTTTTGTTCTTGGATACATAGCAAATTCAAAGAAGCCAAAAGAAGTAATAAATATAGAAGTAGAGAAAGAAGTACAACCTGTACCAACTAAAAAGATTCTTTCTGATAAGAATTTTATAATGTATTGCATTGTAATTATGATGTACATGGCAAGCCAACAAACCTGCTCTAGTTGGCTTCCTCTATTCATAGAAACAGACTTTAAAGCCTCAGCTTCTCTTGTTGCGGCAACTACAATGAGTTTTTGGATTGGCATTGCAGTAATGAGGCTAATATCCCCAATACTTTTGAAAACAGGAAAGATTAACGCAATGGAATCCATACAATATGGAATGTTAATTTCCTTCTTTGCCATGTTGGGCATTTCTTTGTCTACAAATATTGCCTTTGCACTAATATGTTCCGCTATATGTGGTTTTGGTGCAGGAGCTGTCATTCCTCTTTTTATTGTAGAAGTCTCAAGCTGGTATCCTGGCAACACGGGATTTATTTCAACCTTTTATATCGTTGTTGGAACAATAGGAAGATTTATATTCCCTTATCTTGTTGCCTTCTTTGGCGATAGATACGGAATGCGAATTGCTTTGGGATCTAGTTCTTTATTGCTTTTTGTGGGAACTGTTTTAGCCTTCGTTGTTACTTATAGGAAAAAACATGAATGAGATTGAGATAATACATTACAGCCACATTCATGGGCTCTCTCTTTTTTTTAATAAGTTGGAATATAGAACGCCCCATCTTCATTCTGAATGGGAACTTACTTGGGTTGTGGATGGAATATTGTCTATTCGTGTTGAAGATAATGAGTACTGCATGAATAAGGGAGATATAATTCTCCTCCCTCCTAGCATAGTACATGAATTTAATGCTAAAACGGCAAATGCAACTTTTCTTTGCCTACAGATGACGGCAGAGTTTTTAAATCTTCCTACGGGCATCACCGCAGAAAGTCTGTTTCCTACTAAATTCCTTAAAGAAAATCAAATATTAAGTGCAAAAAAAATGCTCATTCAAATTGCTGGCAATTACTTTACTAGACCCCCTTTATACCAAATGTTCTGTGCGGGACAATGTAATTTATTGTTTCATAAGCTGTTAGGTAATATGCCAATTAGAATGATGTCTTCGGAGGAACTTGCAACACAAAGAAAACGCAATGATAGACTAAACAGAATAATAACTTATGTAGAGGAACACTATGCAGAAAAAATTACCTTAAGTGACTTTGCAAAAAAAGAAGGGGTAACAATGAATTATCTCTCTCATTTTGTTAAAGATTCCTTAAATCAGAGTTTTCAGAGTTATGTTAACCTTGTTAGATATCATGCTGCCTGTAAGTTAATATCAACCCAAAAGTTTAAAATGAAAGAAGTTTACAAACTTACAGGGTTTTCTGATTACAAATATTTTTCCAATACCTTTAAATCTCATTGTGGACTTACTCCTGAGGAATTCTCAAAAACTGCTATATCAAACAACTTTAATATAGAAAGAGGACAAAAGCTTAATCCTCATTCAAATGAAAGAAGGCTGAATAATGAGGAAAGTCTTCTTTTGTTAAGAGAACTCATAAAGAGTTTAAATAATAGAAAAAGTTCTTGAGGTTTTTGAATTGCAAAACTCTTTTGCGGGCAGAAAACGGGATACACGCAAGCGACGTACTTTAGCCAATTTTCATAAACTGTAAGATATTTTTCATGCGCTTCCTTATTAGGAGTACAGGATTTTCCTTCCTGCATTTTTACATGAATACCTGTTATCTCATTAATAGACTTTTCATTCCCCTTTTGTTTTTCCAAAAGATACAAGGCCTGTAGGGCTGCTCCAAAGGCTGCAGATTCTTCTTTTTCTGGCAAGGTAACAGAAATTCCCATTACATCAGCCACCATTTGCCTCCAAAAAGGACTTTTGGCCCCTCCTCCTATTAATTTGATGGTTTTTGGTTTAAATCCGAGTTCTAAGAAAGCATCAAGCCCATATTTCATTGCAAAAACTGAGGCTTCCATGGCTGCACGAGAAATGTTTTGCTCTGTCATATTTGTAAGAGTAAAGCCAAAGAGACAACCCTTGCCATTTGGATAATTTGGCGTTCTCTCTCCATTAAAGTAAGGCAACATATAGCAGCCCTCTGCCCCTATTGGAGCTCTTTCTGCTATTTCGTTAAATTCACTGATGTTCTTACCAAAAAGAGCTCTCGTTGTCTCAGAAGAGACTGTACAATTCATAGTGCACAAGAGAGGAAGCCAGCCTCCACAAGAAGAACAAAAGGCTGCCAATCTATTCTTTTTATCTATAATGGGAGTTTGACTCGCACCATACAAGGTTCCACTGGTACCCATACTCATGGTAAGGTCGCCCTCTGAAACGGTTCCAGTACCTATGGCTCCCATCATATTATCTCCACCACCGGTACTTACAGGAATACCAACAGGAATCCCAAACAAAGCAGAGGCTGTAGGAGAAACAGAACCAACACTTTGCCCTTCTTCAAAAAGAGGAGGAAGACATTGCTCTAAATCTCTTTCACCGTCTATAGCCTGCAGAACTTCCTTTGACCATACTCTCTTCTTTACGTCAAAAAAAGCCGTACCAGACGCATCTCCATATTCCATAGAAGGTTGCCCTGTTAAAACAAAATTAAGATAATCATGAGGAAGCATGATCCACTTCATTTTTTTATATAAATCAGGACAATTCTTTTTAAACCAAAGAACTTTAGATGCTGTATAACCTGGTTTAATCTCATTACCAGTTTTTTCTATTGCACCATCTATTCCACCAAGTGCTGAATTTAGTTCTTCACATTCTGCTGTTGTTGAAGTATCACACCAAAGCTTTACAGGGCAGAGAACCTTTCCGTCTTCATCAACAGGAACAAATCCATGCTGTTGGCCAGAAACACCAACAGCCTGTATTTTTTTCTTTATTTCCGTTGGTATTTGATTAAAACAATCCACTAAAGCATCAATCCACCAAGAGGCCAACTGTTCACGAGAGCCATCTTCTTTAGAAATGAGATTGTGCTTTGAGGAGGTTAAAGACAGCACCTCTTTTTGGATGCTGTCATAGATCATTACTTTTGTACTCTGTGTTCCGTTATCAATTCCGCAGGTAATCATAAATAATTATCAGCCAAACATATAAGAATTGAGAAGATTATTCAGATACTCTTGTTTGCCACTAGTAAGAACAGGGTTAACCTTAGTTCCATAATCAGCAAGAGCTGCCAAGTCCATCTCTCCATTCTCGAATTTCTTTCCAAGCCCTTTATCAAACGAGCTATATCTATTTTTGATAAATGCTTCAAACTTCCCGTCGCTAATCATCTTGTCTGCAATTTCAAGACCTAATGCAAATGAATCCATTCCGCCAATATGTGCAATAAACAAATCTTCTAAATCGGTGGAATTTCTTCTTCTCTTTGCATCAAAGTTCAAGCCACCCTTTAAACCGCCATCTCTTAAAATAACAGCCATTGCAAGAGTTGTCTCGTAAACATTTGTTGGGAATTCATCGGTGTCCCAGCCATTAAACATGTCGCCTTGGTTTGCATCTACAGAACCGAGCATGCCATTATCTGCACAGACTTGTAAATCATGATTAAAAGTATGTCCAGCCAATGTGGCGTGATTAGCTTCAATATTACACTTAAAGTCTTTTTCTAAACCCTGAGCCTTAATAAATGCAATTGCCGTTTCTGCATCATAGTCATACTGGTGCTTTGTTGGTTCCATTGGTTTTGGTTCAATTAGGAAGGTTCCCTTAAACCCAATCTTTCTTCCATAATCTCTAGCCATTCTAAAGAACTGTCCAATATGATCTTTCTCTCTCTTCATGTCAGTGTTGAGAAGTGTCATGTAGCCTTCTCTTCCACCCCAGAAAACATAGTTTTCTCCGCCGAGTTCAACGTTAACATCAAGACAAGTTTTTACTTGCAATGCAGCTCTTGCAACAACATCAAAATCTGGATTTGAGGCTGCTCCATTCATATAACGAGGATTGCCAAAAACATTTGCCGTATTCCAAAGAAGCTTAACGCCTGTCTTTTTTTGTCTTTCCTTTAAAAGTCCGGCAACTTTATGGTAATTTTCTACATACTTACTAGGGTTCTCATCCTCTTTTACAATGTCTACATCGTGAAAGCAGTAATAAGGAGCATCTATTTTTGTGAAGAACTCAAATGCAGCATCTGCTTTCTTTTTTGCAGCAACTAAAACATCCTTATCTTCCCAAGGGAACGTCATTGTTGGCTTTCCAAACATATCTGTTCCATCTGCACAAAAACTATGCCAATAAGCAATAGCAAATCTCAGATAATCTTTCATTGTCTTTCCAGCAATAACCTTTTCAGGATTATAAAACTTGAACGCAAGAGGATTGTCAGAATTCTTTCCTTCAAATTTAATTTTCTTTATTCCTTTGAAATACTCTTCATCCCCAACAAAATAATCTGGCATACAAAATTCCTCCTATGTATTCTTCTATGTCTTCTTCCATATAAAAACCAGAGTTTCTGATTTTTATATAAAAGCCTTACCTGGCAAAAACCAGGTAAGGTAAATTCTCAGCAAAAATCAATATGCAGAATCCTCAACGTAGAAGTCTTTTGCATTCTCAGCTGTAACAAGCTCTGCTGGAAGAATAACTGTCTCACTAGCAGTTGTTGGGAATGTCTTTCCGTTGATGTATTCAATAGCAAGTTTAATTGCTTCATAAATCATGCGAGGTGGATATGTGACTGTAGCCTTTACGAGAGCGTCATTGTCAAGAATCTTCTTGAAGACAACTTTTGAACCTGCGCCACCAATAGCGACCTTAATGTCTGTTCTCTTTGCTTCGTTGATAGCAGCAAGAACACCAGTAAGAACGTCATCATCCTGGCAGAATACAGCATCAATTTCTGGGTATTTCTGAAGAAGATTTTCCATGACTTCAAGACCCTTCTGGCTATCCCAGTTTGTGAACTGGTAGTTTCTTCCGCCTTCAAGGTTAACCAAAGAAGATTCTTTTTCCATCTCATCAAAGAAAGCCTGCATTCTTTGTGTGTCAATAGGAGTTGCCATACCACCCATTGCAACATAGTTTGTAAGACCATTTTCTTTCATGTACTTAGCAAGGAACTCACCAGACAACTTACCAAGACCTGCGTTGTCTCCTGCAAGATAAACATAACCAAAGTCTGCCTGTGTAGAGTCAAAACCTCTATCAACAATAACACACTTTACACCAGCATCAGATGCAGCCTTAACGGTTGTGTACATAGCAGCACCTTCATGTGGAAGAATAACTAAATAATTCATTCCCCAAGTAAGAAGGTCTTCAACCTGCTTTACCTGCTCTGTTGTGTTTGCAGCATGCTCAACTTTGAACTCAATGTTGCTATATTGAGGCTGAAGCTCTTCAACAGCTTTGTCTGCCCACCAACCAACTCCTCCTGTCCAGCCGTGGTCTGCTGTAGGAACTGCAATACCGACCTTAACTTTTGCTGATTCTGTTGAACCACCTGCAAAAGCGAAGCTAGCTACTGCTAATAAGCAAAGCATAACAACTAAAACTTTTTTCATTTTTTCCTCCTTAATGAAAATAGCTCTCTAATTTTTACTGCGCTGTAATAACACAGCAACTATAATGACTAAGCCCTTAACTGCAGGTTGCAGATAAGCACTTACACCAGACAAAGTAAGCATGTTGTTAATCATTCCAAGCATCATTGCACCCATTACCGTGCCAACGACACTTCCTCTTCCTCCACTCATGAGAGTTCCACCAATAACTACCGCCGCTATTGCATCCATTTCATAGTTTGAACAGTCTGCAGGGTTTATGCAGTTTAATCGGCTTGTCCACATAATTGCTGTGATACCAACCGTAAACCCAGTAATCATATAAGGAAGAAGTTTCACCCATTTTGTTGAAATTGCAGAATACTTAGCTACCTGTTCATTTGAACCAACCGCACAAGTATGTCTTCCAACACTTGTATGATTGAGGTAGGTATTCAACACAATTGCCATTATTAAGAACAACCAAACTGGGACTGGAATGCTCAGAAAATATCCTGTTCCAAGAGTTCCCCAAATTGCATTATTACTTAAAATATTGGCGCCTTTTGTCATGTACTGAATAAGGCTTCTGAAGATATTCATTGTTCCTAAGGTGATAATGAAAGGAGCCAAATTAAATTGAGTGATCAAAATTCCATTTACAAAACCACAGGCAGTGCCAGAAAGAAGAGCAACAAGGATACCAAGCAGAACCCCTATGACTGGATTACCAGAAAAAGCATTGATTGAATAAACAGTAATTCCACCAACAAAACAACACATTGATCCAACAGATAGGTCAATACCTCCAGAAATGATAACTAATGTCATGCCAAGAGCTATAACACCTGTGTAAGAAATTTGTCTTAGAATGTTTGTGATGTTTCTAAATTTAAGGAAGTTTGGCCATCCCATTATTGTTGATAGAATGAACAAGACTATGAACGCAAGTCCAATAGCATGCTCAGACAATTTAAAATTTTTAAAATATTCTTTGATTCTTTCCATCATTTTGCTCCTCTGCCTCTCAATCCTGTAGCATTAAACATAATCTCTTCTTCGTTGATGTCATTCTTTGAAAGACAGTTTGTAATTCTTCCTTCTTTCATCACATAAACACGACTACAAAGACCGATAATCTCTTCCATTTCAGAAGAAACAACTATGCAACTGATATTTTGTTCTGCTAAATGGTGAATGAATTGATAAATTTCTTGCTTGGCATTAACATCAATGCCTCGTGTTGGTTCATCTAAAATCAGTATTTCAGGCTCTGTATCCATCCATCTTGCAAGATAAACCTTTTGTTGATTTCCACCACTGAAAAACCTAAGTTCGTTTTTTGTTGAGGCAGCAACAATATTGAATTTCTCAACATAATCGTCTGCAGCCTTATTTTCTGTTTTTTTGTCTATCAGCAATCCCTTTTTGTATTTCTTCTCACCAGAAATAAGACTCATATTTTTTGGAATATCAAAAATCTGAACAATGCCCTTCTCTTTTCTGTCTTCACTGATATAACCCATTTTTTGTTTCACAGCATCTTTACAGTTTTTGATTTCTACTTTTCTTCCATTAACTTCAATGGTTCCACTTGTTTTGTGCCTTAATCCCATGACTGCTTCCATGGTTTCTGTTCTTCCGGCACCAACAAGACCTGCAAAACCTAAGATTTCTCCTTTTTTAACGTAGAAAGAGACATCCTTAACTAAGCCAGGGACGTTCAAATTTTTAACATTAAGAACAATGTCTGCGTCATTACGCTCAATTTTTGGAGGGAAAACCTTATTAAACGTTCTTCCTATCATTTGCCTAGCGATATCGGCTTCATTGACTTCTTTTACGTCTTCAACAGCTATTAACTTACCGTCTCTAAGAACCGTTACCCTGTCACAGATTGTCTTAATTTCATTCAACTTATGACTCACGAAAATCATTGTGACGCCATGTTGTTTGAGTTTTCTCATTAAGTTGAATAAAATATCAACTTCCTTACTTGTAAGGGTTGTTGTAGGCTCATCGAGGATTAAAATTTTTGAATCAAGCATCATGGCCTTAGAGATTTCTACCATTTGTTTTTCTGCAACGCTTAATTCACTAACAAGGCTATTGACATCAACCTCCATATCAAGAGCCTTCATTTGCTCCGAGGAGCGCCTTCTCATCTCTGCTTTATCAAGAAGAAAACCATTTTTATGAATTTCGTTCCCTAAAAAAATGTTCTCAAAAACAGAGAGATGATTAATGAGATTGAATTCTTGAGGAACAATGCCTATTCCTAAAGATCTTCCAACGATAGGGTCCTTTACCTCAACTTTGTTTCCATTAAGATAAATTGAACCCTCCGTTGGCTGGTAGATCCCACAGATAATTTTAATTAGAGTACTTTTTCCTGCGCCGTTCTCCCCGATGAGGCCCATGACCTCACCGGGATGAATTCCAAAAGAAACATCATCAAGAACGCGCACGCCAGAAAATTCTTTTACGATTTTTCTAACTTCAAGGGCATATTCTGCCACTGCTGTGTTGCTCATGCGTTAGCCATTGCTCCATCAAAATCTACAGTAGAAGCACAGAAGTCAATTCTCTTAACGAGAGCAAGTGCATCTGTTGCTCCATTGATTCTGTCCATACCGTTATCTTCCCATTCAACTGAAAGTGGGCCTGTATATCCTGCTGCATTAGCTTCACGGATAATAAACTCAAACTTAACGTCTCCATGTCCAGGAGAAACAAAGTTCCAACCTCTTCTCATATCACCAAATTGAAGATGAGAGCCTAAAATGCCACTGCGACCATCTAATTTGACATAACAATCCTTAATATGGATATGATAGATATGCTTAGCAAAATCTCTATAGAAGAGAGCTGGATCAATGCCTTGCCACAAAAGATGGCTTGGGTCGAAGTTAATTCCAAGAGCTGGACGATAGTTAAATTTCTTAAGAAGTCTTTCTGTTGTATAGTAATCGTAAGCAATTTCTGAAGGATGTACTTCAAGAGCAAACTTTACTCCGCACTTGTCAAACTCATCAAGAATAGGGGTCCAAAGTTCATAAACTTCTTGATACCCTGCTTCCACCATCTCTTCTGTTGTTTGTGGGAAGGAATAAAGATATTTCCAAATTGGAGATCCCATGAAACCAGTTACAACTTTTGCTCCCATGTTTTTAGCGGCTTGAGCTGTGTATTTCATTTGTTGAATACCCCAGTCTCTAATCCCTTGGTCATTTCCAGCAAGTTTATTTGGAGCAAATCCAGCCAAACGAGGATCTCCAAAAGCATCTGCAACGCACTGGCCTGCAAGATGGTTTCCTAAAGCATAGCACTGAAGATTATACTTCTTTAGAATTGCTTTTCTTTCTTCAACATATTTGGGGTCTGTTGCTGCTTTTTCAACGTCCATGTGATCGCCCCAACAGGCAATCTCTACGCCTTCATATCCTATTTCACTAATAGTTTTACATGCTTCTTCAAAAGGAAGATCTGTCCACTGTCCTGTAAAAATTGTTGCTAATCTTGCCATTTTATATTTCTCCTTTTTTTACTAGGTTAATAATTAACCCAAATAGCTCCATTTTTGCTTGATTCTACGCACTTATGAATGTAGCGAACTCCATCCAATCCCATTTCTGCGGTTGGATAATCAAAGTCTGCTTCTGTAAGTTTTTCTCCACGCAATTTCTTTCCCAAAGCTTCAAGATATGCTTTATAAATATTTGCAAAAGCCTCTATTAGACCTTCCTGATGGCCGGAAGGAATGCGAGAAAATCTTTGTGCAGATGGGGCAAAACTATCTCTTCCTCTAGACCATATTTCTTTTGGTCTATCACAAGGAGTGAAAATGAAGTGATCTGGATCTTCTTGGAACCACTCTAATCCACCCTTTTCACCAAAGATTCTAATTCTAATTGCATTGTCGTATCCCCAAGCAATTTGACTTGACCAATAACAGCCCTTTGCTCCACCCTCATATTCAATGAGGACAGTATCATTGTCATCAAGGGATCTTCCCTCTACGAGTCTGTCCATTCTTGCACAAACACTCTTAATCTTGAGGCCTGTGACAGAGGCAACAAGAGCCTCTATATGTGTACCAATATCTCCAAGACAGTTGGTAATTCCAGAAACATCGGGGTTCATTCTCCATGGAGCAAGATTGCTATTCTCGTCAACATTGCCGCCTAGCCAATCCTGTGGATACTCACCGGCAATATATCTAATCTTGCCAATTGCGCCGTTTTTAATTAACTCTCTCATTTGCTTTACAGCAGGATAGCCAGTGTAGGTGTAGGTAACACCAAAAAGAAGATTATTCTTATTTTTCAGCTTTACAAGTTCCTCTGCCTGCTCAACAGTACAAGTAAGAGGTTTATCACAAACTACATTTATTCCTTTCTCAAGGAAGGTCTTACATACATCAAAGTGTGAAACGTTAGGAGTTACACAAACAACAAGCTGGATTCCGTCTGGTCTTTGAGATTCTTTCTCTGCCATTTCCTTGTAATCTTTGTATACTCTAGAGGGATCCAAATAAAGAGAGGTTGCCATTGATGCATTCTTTTCCGCATTTCTTGAGAAGCTTCCTGCTACAAGAATTGCTAGATTGTCCATAGCAATAGCTTTTCTATGAACATCTCCAATAAAAGCCCCTGGTCCACCTCCAACCATTCCATATCTAATCCTTTCCATAACATCGTGCCTCCGTTATTGTTTTAGGTACTTTGAGTATAAGGTCAGATTTTTCATAAATCAAGTTTTTTATTTTTATCTTTTTATTCTGTAAGAATTTAATACAAATTTGACTAACGAAAAAAGCTAATTTGTCTAATTTAATCGATATTTCTCTTTATGTGGCTTATGTTTAAAAAAAGCCTTTCTATTTGCAAATACTTTTATAGCCTTGAGCCCGATTATTTGGTATCATTGACGCATGGCATACGAAGTAACGGCAACAAGAAGAAGACCTCAGCAATTTGAAACCCTTGCGGGTCAAGAATTTGTGGTATCAACCCTAAAAAATGCAATAGAGCAGGACAGAATTGCCCACGCCTATCTTTTCAGCGGCCCCCGAGGCGTAGGAAAGACCACAAGCGCACGCTTACTTGCAAAAGCACTGAACTGCGTCAACGGCCCCACAACCACACCATGTGGAGTGTGCGATAACTGCAGAGGCATTGCCAAGGGAAGCAGCCTAGACGTCATAGAAATAGATGGTGCCAGCAACACCGGTGTCAACGACGTGCGTGCCATCAAGGAAGAGGTACTCTTCCCACCAACTTCTTCACGCTACAAGATTTACATCATTGACGAAGTCCACATGCTCTCACTTAGCGCCTTCAACGCACTTCTCAAAACCATTGAAGAGCCACCCGAGTACGTCATCTTCATCTTCGCCACCACGGAAACTCAAAAGGTGCCCGCCACCATTAGAAGCCGATGTCAACAGTTTAATTTTCAGTTAATTCCAATAGAAGTAATTGAAAAAGAACTAAGAGCTGCAGCAGATGAGATGAACGTCAAAGCAGACCAAGACGCCTTATTTTGGGTAGCAAAAGAAGCTACAGGCTCCATGCGTGATGCCTACACCC
>CAVKHB010000009.1:0-15305 GCA_963656005.1 Coriobacteriaceae bacterium | reverse complement strand
GATAAGATGCAGGCTGAAGCTCACAAAGATGCTCAGGTTTTAATTAATAAAATTGAACAAGAAGCACTGGCTAAGGCAGACAAAACAGCAAGGGACATAGTTGTCACTACAATTCAAAGACTCGCAACAGAAGTGGTTTCAGAGAGTACAGTTAGCTCTGTGAACCTTCCAAGTGATGAAATGAAGGGTAGAATCATTGGTAGAGAAGGACGAAATATTAGAGCCCTAGAGACTCTTACAGGTGTAGATATCATCATTGACGATACTCCTGAAGCTGTTGTTATTTCTTGCTTTGATCCAATCAGAAAAGAAATTGCTAGAGTTTCTCTTGAGCGTCTTGTTCAGGATGGAAGAATCCATCCAGCAAGAATTGAGGAAGTTGTTACAAAGGTTACCAAAGAAGTCAACAAGATTTGTGCTGAGGAAGGCGAAAAGGTTGTATATGACCTTGGAATTCACAACATGAGTCAGGAAACCATTAGAGCACTTGGAAGACTCTTCTTCAGAACAAGCTACGGACAGAATGTTCTTAACCACTCAAGAGAAGTTGCAGTAATTGCAGGCATGATTGCCTCTGAGGTTGGTGCAAACGTTGAAATTGCTAGAAGGGGTGGTCTTCTTCACGACATTGGGAAGGGAATTGTCACGGAAAGTGAATCCAACCATGCAGAGATGGGCGCAGACCTTGCTAAACGCCTTGGTGAAGATGCTAGGGTTGTTAATGCAATACATTCCCACCATGGAGACGTTGAGCCCTGTTGCATAGAGAGCATCATTGTTCAGATTGCAGATGCAATTAGTGCCGCAAGACCAGGAGCCAGAAGAGAATCTCTTGATAACTACATTAAGAGACTGGAAAACCTTGAGGATATAGCCGAATCCTTTGAAGGCGTAGAGAAAGCTTTTGCAATTCAAGCAGGAAGAGAACTCAGAATTCTCGTCAATGCAGACACTGTCTCTGATGACGATGCAAAGACAATTGCAAAGGGCATTGCTAGCAGAATTGAAGCTGAGCTTCGCTACCCAGGAAGAATTAAGGTTACTATTATTCGTGAAATGCGCGCCGTTGAGTACGCACGATAGATTATGGGCGCAAAAACCTTTACAACCCTGTTGCTTGGGGACATCTATGGAGACCCAGGTTGCAGGGCTATTTATTTTAAACTTCCCTCGTTGATAAAGAAATACAGGGCAGATTTTGTCATTATCAACGGGGAGAATGCCTATAATGGCTTTGGAATTACCACAGCACAAGTAGATCTTTTATTTGGTTGCGGAGTAGACGTCATCACATCTGGAAACCACATTTGGCACGAAAAAGAACTCGTTTCCACCTATCTAGATTCCAAGGAAGCCCTACTTAGGCCAGCAAACTATGGAAACATCCTCCCTGGTCACGGCCTTGTCATTCTTGGAGAGGTTTGCGTAATAAACCTTCAAGGCCGCATCAACATGTTCCCTATAGACGACCCATTCAAGACAGCCTCTGAACTTCTCAAGAACGTCAAAACCAAAGCCATTTTTGTGGACTTCCACGCAGAAAATCCCGACGAAAAGGAAGCGCTAGCCTTCTTCCTGGATGGCAAAGTCACCGCCGTTGTTGGCACCCACATACATGTCCAAACAATGGACGAACGCATCCTTCCCAAGGGTACGGCCTATATCACAGATCTCGGCATGTGCGGACCTAAGGGCAGCATCATAGGCTGTAATCCCGATATCGCTATAAAGCGACAAAAAACCCAACTCCCAATAAAAGCCAAAGTCTTTGACAACGTTGCAGAGATTCATGGCGTCTGTGTTGTTTCAGACTTAGAGACAGGAAAAGCCCTAGAAATAACGAGGCTTGTGGAGTAGTTAAGTGGCAAAACAAAGCATCCTCCAGTTGTTACGTCAACAAGATTCTCACTTAACAAAAGACCAAGCCACAGCCTTGGTTCTTTGCAAAAACGTGTACGTCAATGGTGAACTTTGCACAGATTTTAAGGCCATGTATCCAAAAGAGGCCATTGTTGAGATAATTTTCCCAAAGTATGTATCTAGGGGAGGATTCAAACTTGAGAAAGCCTTGGACTCTTTTCAGCTAGATGTAAACGGGCTAGTGATGCTGGATGCTGGATCCTCCACGGGAGGCTTTACTGACTGTCTTTTACAGCACGGCGCTGCAGCTGTGCACAGTGTAGATGTAGGATTTAACCTACTGGATTATAAAATAAGAACAGACAGCAGGGTCTACGTTCATGAGAAACAAAACATCATGGCACTTCAAAAAAACGACTTAAACCCACAGCCAAATGCAGCCGTGGCCGATTTGTCGTTCCGTTCAATAAAAGGGGCCGCAAGTCACATTTTGGAACTTGTGAACAATACTTGGCTTGTAGCACTAATAAAACCTCAATTTGAAGTACCAAAGTGGCAAGAAAACTTCTTTGGAGTTGTTGAAGATTCTAACCTGATGAAACAAACTCTCACAAATGTTTTCACTAATCTCCAGACAGAAGGTATTGGAGTCTATAACGCCGTAAAATCGCCAATAAAGGGGCATAAAGGAAACACCGAGTTTCTCGCTCTCTTAAAACATGGAACCTCTTGGACTTGCGAACAATTTCTAACAGCCTGTGATTTTTAAATTGAAAGTTCAACGCCATCAACTAGGATTACAACTTTCTTGATTGACGAATCTAGTGCTTTGAGCGTCTTTTCAACCTGTTCTTTTGCAGCTTCAATACCAACCGTTCCCCAAGTACCCCCAGAAGTGGTAAATTCGCTTGAAAAATCAACAAAAGCGGTGCCTTGGGACACCGTTAGGCCTTTTAACTTGGTCCCATTTGCAATGAAGGAGACGGCACCTGAGCCTAGTGCTTCATATCCTGCGCCAGAAAGAAGACCTTCAATGGCATCGTGGTATATACTTTCCCCAGTTTTTGCCACCTTTTGCGCATACATATGATAGCCCAAATGGCCATCCGAGCCCGGAATAATGAAGCAAAGCAAGACCTCCCGGGTCTTAGCCTGATTTTTTTGGCTAATTGCATTTGTAATATACTCTTGCACGCCAGACTCTCTGATTGTTACTATAGCTTTTGGGGTTGCGATTATCCCGATGATAATTGCATAAGGAATCCAAATAAGGAATGCCAAAAGCAAGAAAGAAATATGCCTTTTTTCTTTTTTCTTTTGAGGTCTTATATCCTGTAATTCGTCCTGAAGATCTTCAATCATCTTAAATGTGATTATAGCAGTAGCAAGGGTTAAGAACAAGAAAGAAGGGGAGATTAAAAACTTGTCTAGGCCAGCTGTCTCACAATGCCAACTTGCACAATAAAGAAAGGCCAACTTGCACAATAAAAAAGTGCCAACTTGCACAATGAAAAAATGCCAACTTGCACAATAAAAAATGGCCTCTTTCTCTTGATGTATCTATTATTGTTTGTTTTCGTTTTTGCTTTAGTATTATACAGATTGTTAAAAGGTGTAATTGTTTCGACTATAGTCGAAGAAAAGTTAAATTTCCTCTTTAATTTCGACTGTAAATGATGTAAAATGTCTACAAGAAGGAGATTCTATGCTAATTGAAAGAGAAATGTATATGAGCCGAATTCGGCCCTTTATAAATAAAGAGATTATAAAAGTTTTGACAGGAATCCGTAGATCCGGGAAGTCTGTCATGCTTGAGCTTATAAAAAGAGAACTCAGAAAGGCTGGTGTTAAAGACTCAAATTTCTTCTCATATAATTTTGAAAATCTATCGCTGTCTCCTCTGTGTATGGCAACTTCTCTGAATGATGAAATACTTAAAAGAAAAGAAGAAGTTGAGGGAAAAATTTATCTCTTCTTTGACGAGATTCAGGAGGTTAAAGAATGGGAGAAGGTTGTAAATTCTCTTCGTGTTACTATTGATTGTGATATTTACATAACGGGTTCAAACGCAAAGCTATTATCTGGAGAACTTGCAACTTATCTTGCAGGACGTTATGTTGAGTTTGTTATCTATCCTTTTTCTTTTGGTGAATTTCTTACTCTTTATCATGTTTCACACGTGGGTGAGAGCATTCCTTCGTCTTTTATGAAGTATATTTCATTTGGTGGGATGCCGTTTTTATCGGAGCTAAGTTACGATGAGAATGCATCAAAAATGTATCTTACGGATGCATACTCTTCCATTGTAGTGAAAGATATTGCCAAGAGAAACAACGTCAGGGATATCGATCTTTTGGAGAGGGTCATTGCGTATGTGATGGCAAATATGGGGCGCACATTTTCGGCGTTATCGGTGTCAAAATATTTTAAAGCTGAGAAGCGCAAAGTGAGCGTGGATACTGTTCTAAACTATATCAAGTTCAGTGTGGAGGCGTTTCTTTTCTACCAGGTGAAGAGAGAGGATGTGGTGGGCAAGGAGATTCTCTCTACGAATGAGAAGTACTATATTGCAGACCACGGCTTAAAAGAGGCTGTGTATGGCAGAAATAAGCAAGATGTGGAACTTGTTCTGGAGAATATTGTTTTCATGGAGCTCATTAGGCGTGGTTATACTGTCAATACCGGAAGAGTGGGGGAGAAAGAGATTGATTTTGTTGCATCAAAACCAAACGAGAAGCTTTACGTGCAGGTGACGTACATGCTTGCAAGCGAAAGTACTATAGAAAGGGAGTTTAATGTCTATGGCTCTCTCAAAGATAACTGGCCCAAGTATGTGGTTTCTATGGATGAAGTAGATATGAGCCGTGATGGAATAAAACACATGAATATTCGAGACTTCCTCCTTTTGGATAAGTGGGCCTGAGCTGGAGTAGTGATTAACAACATACTAAGAAAAGCGGTTATATAATTGTCTCAAAGCTAACTCTTTTTACTTCAAGATATTGAGTTTCTTATTTGTAGAAGTGGATGGTCACTTTCTCTTGATGTATCTATTATTGTTTGTTTTCGTTTTATGCTTTAGTATTGCAGGTATGAAGAATGTCGTGATTATTGGAAGGCCAAACGTTGGAAAATCAACGCTATTTAACAGACTCGTGGGAAAAAGAAGAGCCATTACAGACCCCACCCCAGGCGTAACGCGAGACCCTATCTCGGAGAAGTGGATACTCTGCGGGCATGCCGTAAATCTCACAGATAGCGGTGGAGTAAAGCTAGACCTTGAAGGCTTTGATGAGCTGGTATCCAGGAAAAGTCTTTCTTTGCTTGAGGGTGCAGATGCAATTGTCTTTTTGATGGATTGCATGGATGTGACCCCTGAAGATCAAATGCTGATGAATGAGCTTAGGCCTTACACAGACAAAATTGTGTTGGCAGTAAATAAGATAGATGACGTAACCAGAGAGGATTTGATTTGGAATTTCTTCTCGTATGGTTATCAAAGGATTGTTGGAATATCATCGGCACATGGAAATGGCATAGACTCGTTGGAAGAGACGCTCAGGGGCAGGTTAGACCGTGAGGACGAGGTAGATTCTGCACAGGAGCGTAATGAAGAGGAGTTATCGGATGCTTTAAAGCTTGCCGTCCTTGGCAAACCAAATACAGGAAAGAGCACACTAACCAATCTCTTGACTGGTCAAGATCTCTCTATTGTTAGCCCCATTGCTGGTACCACAAGGGATGTTGTGAAGGGAGGCTTTAACTATAAAGGTAAAAATTTCACAATTCTCGATACCGCAGGCATAAGAAGAAAGACCAAGGTGGAAGAGGACGTTGAGTATTATTCCGTAAATAGAGCAATTAAGACCATAGATGAAGCAGATGTAGTGCTTTTGGTTGTAGATGCCGTAGAAGGGCTTGCAGAGCAGGACAAAAAGATTGCTAACTTGATTGTTAGACGCGGAAAAGGTGTAGTTATTGTTTTAAATAAAATAGACCTTTTGAAGGGGGTTCCCAACGAAACTCAGGCAATTGAGGATAGAATTAGATTCCAATTCCCAATTCTTAATTTTGCGCCAATTGAGTTTATATCGGCATCAAGGGGCACGAATATTTCTCAAATGTTGGATACTGTGCTAAAGATATACAATCAGCTGGGAAAGAGGGTTGATACGGCCATTTTGAATGAGGCTCTGAAGACTTGGGGAGAGGCTTATCAGCCTCCTCGTGGAGCAGAGGGACATTATAAGGTCTACTACGGCACCCAAATTTCTGTAAATCCTGTTAAATTTTTGTTCTTTATAAACAGAAAGAAAGACTTTCCTCAAATGTACGTTCAGTATCTTAAGAATTGTATAAGGCGAGACTTGGGTTTAACTGCTATTCCTATTGAGATAAATCTCAGGGAAAGAGAGCGCAGTGAGAGTAATCATAAGCTAGGACAGAAGGCTAAGGTAAGAAAAGAGGCTGAAGAAGCAACAAAGTCCGTAAAGCCAGCGAAAACCGAAAGGCCAAATACAAAGCCAAGTACAAAGCAAAGTGCAAAGCGTGCGACAGAAAAGCCTAGAGGCGGGAAGGCCAAGGCAACGCCAAAAGCCAAGAAAGTTGGAGCTAAAGCTAAGGCTATTGCAATGCAGAAGGCTAGAGAGACCTACAAGAAGAAGGGTAATAAGTGATGAAATACAAGGCAATTTGCTTTGATATAGACGGAACTCTTTATCCTAGAGCTGTGATGAATAGAAGACTTCTTGCTTTAGGGCTCTGCCATCCTGTTTTCTCTTGCAACTACAACAAAATGAGAAAAGAGCTTAGGAAGAACCAAGAAAACATGCAAGGAGATTTGATATCCAAAGAAGTAAGAATGATGCAAAAAAATAATGGTAAATATAAAAAACAGGACATTAAAGCAATAAAACAGCATTTAGAAAAATGGATTTACAAGCCCATGGAAAGGCTTTATAAAACCACAAAACCATTTGACGGGGTGGAGAAAACTTTTAAGACAATTAAAGGAAAAGGACTTAAAATTGGAGTTTTCAGTGACTTTCCACTTTTTAATAAACTTGAGTCCATGGGGCTTTCTTCTTATGTAGATTTTGCAGCCAGCAGTGAAGATGTAGGGTTTTTAAAACCAAGTGTCCACTGTTTTGAATATCTGCTGTATAATATCGGGCTAGATTCCAAAGAGGTGCTTTATGTGGGGGATAGCTATGACAAGGATGTTGTGGGGGCCCATAAGGCTGGAATTGATGCGATTTTGGTGAATGCAAGGGGCTCTCTAGAAGAGTATCCCTTGGCTTGTGAGGTATTTGAGTCCTGGGAAGGATTTGATAGATGGCTATTGAAGCAAATGGAGTAAAATAAAATGAATTTGGTTTCTTTGGTTCCTGTTCTGTTACCTATTTCCTTGTTTGTGTTGACATTGGTAATCATTTTCTCATTGCGTGCAAGCGATAAAAAAAATAGAGGCATTCAGACGGTTAAAGCTTGGCTGGACAAGTATAAAAGCGAGGTTGAAGACAGTGAAAATTCTTTCAGGCATTTTGCTGCCGAATTTGAGCAGACAATTGCCAAGAAGAATGACGAGGTGCAAGTCTTGGTCCAAAAGCTAGACGCCCAACTTGCCGAACTTCGTGAATATTCGGAAGACTTGGTCAAGCTGAAAAACGCCATGGACACCTACAAGACAGCGTTGGAAGGCCTTGCAAAGCTCACCGAGGACGCAGATGACAAGGTCTCCACCGTGCAAACTGAGGCCAACCGGCTTGATAACGTCAGAAACGTCATAGATGGCTTTAGACAGGACATGAAGGACGCAGACGAGCACCTTCGCAAGCACGAACAACGCGTCATCCAGCTTGAGCGCGAATCGGTGACCCGCATGAATGAGGCCGTCAGTGAGACCGATAATAGTATGGATGAGGCCATGGCAAGCTTGCATAAAGAAAGCCAGGATGTTTTAGCCTCTTTCAGGGACATGACAAGCAGAGACACAGATCAGAGGCTAAAGAAAATCGATGACGCTTTCCAAGCCGTTATTCATACCGTACAACAATTTTTTGGCGAACTACAGCACAAACTTGACACTGTACGTAACGAAGCTGAAAGACTAGAGGTTCTTATTGAAAAGAGTAATGAACTTGGACTTGCCCAGCAAATTGCACAACCAACTGTGCAGGCTCCGGCCCAATCTTTTGAGCATCCAGTGATAATTCACAGAGTAGAAGAAGTTAAAGAAGAAAAAGAAGTAAAAGAAGAGCCTGAGTATGAGTCTCAGTACGAGTATCAAGCCGAGCCACAAACAGAAGCAAGTGATGAGATGGCTCATGTTGAGATTACAGACATAGATTATGATCTTAATCAAGAAGACGAAGAGGATGAATCTCAAGAGACGGAAAAGCAATGGGAAACCTATGGGGAAGAAGAAGTTGTTGAGTTTGATGACGAACCCTAATAACTTGACGTTGCTCTAGAGTGTTTGTATTTTTCGTTCAAAGAGGGAATCATGAGTAAAAAAGTTAATATAATCGATATTGAAAAAGAAAAGCACGAAGAGTGTGACGCTTCCGTGGATGAAGAGGCTAACAATTCAGTTGAAGAGAAGTCTACATCTGAAGAAGTGGCCAAGGATGAAGCGGAAGATAAAATTGCAGAACTCGAGAAGAAGGTTGAAGAACTTTCTGCTAGCAATGCAGAACTCAAAGATCAGATGATAAGACGTCAAGCAGAGACGGATAACTACAGAAAACGCCTTGCCAGAGACAAGGAAGAAGCTGTCCAGTTTGCTAACTCAAGACTTATTTCTGATATTCTTCCATTCTTAGACAACCTAGATAGAGCTCTAGCTGCTGCAAAGAACGGTGGCGATACAGAAAAACTTGTAGAAGGAATTGAAATGGCACAGAGCCAGTTCTTGTCAAATTTGGACAAGGATTGGGGTCTTAAGGTAATTAATGCAGTTGGAGAAGAGTTTGATCCTCAAAAGCATGAAGCCTGCATGGTAACAGTAGATGACTCTCTTGAGCATGAGACAGTGCTTGAAGATTTCATCAAAGGTTACACCTTACATGACAGAGTTTTAAGACCTTCAAAGGTTAGAATTGGGAAACCAGAGTAGAGGTTTTACAAAAACCCGACATTTCTTGGCATTTCGTTTGACGATTTTGTAAGAGATTTGTAAATTACCATTGAACGTTCATGGATTTGAAAAAGTCCACGAAAGTTTAAAACTGATACTTATCAATTAGGAGCATATATTATGGGAAAAATCATTGGTATTGACCTTGGAACAACAAACAGCTGCGTGGCGGTAATGGAGGGTTCCGAACCTGTCGTCATGGCTAATTCTGAAGGTCAGAGAACTACACCTTCTATTGTTGGATTTACAGCAAAGGGAGACTGTCTTGTTGGACAGCCTGCAAAAAACCAAATTGTAACAAACGCTGAGAATACAGTTTTCTCAATTAAACGTTTTATGGGAAGAAAATATAAAGAAGTTCCAGACGAGCTTTCTATGATTCCTTATAAGGTTGTTTCTGGACCAAATGACACTATTAAGGTTGTTATTAGAGATAAGGAATACAGCCCAGAAGAAATTTCAGCAAGAATTCTTCAGAAGATGAAGAAGACGGCTGAAGATTATCTTGGCGAGCCAGTTACAGAAGCTGTTATTACAGTTCCTGCTTACTTCAATGATGCACAGCGTCAGGCAACAAAGGATGCCGGTAAGATTGCTGGTCTTGAGGTAAAGAGAATTGTTAACGAGCCTACAGCTGCAGCTTTGGCATACGGCTTTGGTAAAGATTCTTCTAAGGATGAGAAGATTGCAGTTTACGACCTTGGTGGTGGTACATTTGATATTTCAATTCTTGAGCTTGGTGATGGAGTCTTTGAAGTTAAGTCTACAAACGGTGATACCCACCTTGGTGGAGATAACTTTGACCAGAGAATCATTGAGTGGATGGTTGAAAGCTTCAAGAAAGACACTGGCATTGATCTTTCAAAGGATAAGATGGCATTGCAGAGACTTAAGGAAGCTGCTGAGAAGGCTAAGATTGAGCTTTCAAGTTCAACTTCTACAGATATTAACTTGCCGTTCATTTCTGCTGATGCAACAGGTCCAAAGCACTTGCAAATGACCCTTACAAGAGCTGCTTTTGAGCAGATGGTTGATGACCTTATTGAGAGAACAAAGGTTCCATGCAGAAACGCTCTCAAGGATGCTGGCCTTTCAGCTTCTGACATTGATGAAGTCATTCTTGTTGGTGGTTCAACACGTGTACCAAAGGTTCAGGCCGTTGTTAAAGAGCTCTTTGGCAAGGAACCTCATAAGGGTGTTAACCCAGATGAAGTTGTTGCAATGGGTGCTGCAATTCAGGGCGGAATTCTTGGTGGATCAGTTAAGGATGTTCTTCTTCTTGATGTCACACCACTTTCACTTGGTATTGAAACTCTTGGTGGTATTACAACAAAGCTCATTGAGCGTAATACAACTATTCCTACAAGAAAGAGCCAGGTCTTCTCAACTGCTGCTGATGGCCAGACTGCTGTAAGCATTCATGTCCTTCAGGGTGAGCGTGAGCTTGCTTCTCAGAACAGAACACTTGGAACCTTTGACCTTGTTGGAATTCCAGCAGCTCCAAGAGGAGTACCACAGATTGAAGTTACCTTTGATATTGATGCAAACGGTATTGTTCATGTATCTGCAAAGGATCTTGGGACTGGTAAGGAACAGAGCATTCAGATTCAGAGCTCTAGTGGCTTGGACGAGAGTGAAATTGAGAAGATGGTTAAGGATGCAGAGATGCATGCTGAAGAAGATAAGAAGGAACGTGAGAGAGTTGATGCACGTAACACAGCAGACAGTGTTGTGTACCAGACAGAGAAGGCTCTCAAGGACTATGGCGATAAGATTAGCGAATCTGACAAGGCTGCTGTAGAGTCCGCTCTTTCTGAGCTCAAACAGGTTCTTGCTAACCAGAGCGCTTCTGTTGATGAACTCAAGGCTAAGACTGAAGCAGTACAACAGGCTTCTTACAAGCTCGCTGAAGAGATTTATAAGAATACAAATCCTCAAGGCGGACAGCAGGCAGGCCCTGGTGCTGGTCCTCAGCCAGGAGCAGGTCCAGAGCCAGGTGCTGGTAATGGTCCTCAGCAGGGTGCTGATGATGCTGACTATGAGGTGGTCAACTAAACAGAACACAAAAGCAACAATAAACATAGCCGGTCGAGTTTTGGCCGGCTATTTTATTGTGCTTTATTATGTTTTTTGTTAAGTTATATAAGTTATATGAGAGGGTTCAAACGTGGCTGATAAAAGAGATTATTACGAAGTTCTTGGAGTTTCCAAGACAGCAACAAAAGATGAAATAAAAAAGGCATATAGAAAGCTTGCCATAGAGAACCATCCAGACAAAAATCCTGGAGACAAAGCCGCTGAGGAACGTTTTAAGGAAGCCACCGAGGCTTACGAAGTGTTGTCGGATGATACCAAGCGAAAAAACTACGATAGCTATGGTTTTGCTGGCGTTGATAGTTCACAAGGTTTTGGTGGTGCAGCATACAGAGATTTTAGCGATCTTTTCTCTGGTGGTTTTGGAAGTATCTTTGAAGACTTATTTGGATTTGGTGGCGGTTCTTCTTCCTCCTTTAGATCCAGAGCTCAAGGTGGTGCTCCAACCGGTCAGAGCATTAGAGTGAACATAGAAGTAGACTTGCAGGATATAATGGGTGATTGCAAGAAAGAGATGACATATTACCATCAAATTCCTTGCGAAACTTGCCATGGAACAGGTTCATCTAAAGGAACCGCTTCCTCTAAAACTTGTCCAACCTGCGGTGGAGCTGGTCAAATCCGTCAATCAAGTGGCTTTTTCTCTATGGCAAGAACTTGTCCAACCTGTGGTGGAAGGGGAGTTGTTATCTCAGACCCATGCCCAATTTGTAAAGGCAGTGGTACTGTAAGAAAGAGCCAAACCTTGAAGATTAAGATTCCTGCTGGAATTGAGAATGGTGCCGATATTATCATTCCTCAAATGGGTAATGCAGGTCAGAACAATGCAACTCCTGGCGACTTATACGTGAGAGTCAATATTAGACCACACAAGTATTTCGTCAGACAAAACGAAGACTTGTTTGTTCAAATTCCAATTTCAATGACGCAGGCAGCTCTTGGTCTTGATATTGAGGTTAAGAATCTCATTGGTCAAACCATAAAGGTAAGCATTCCAGCTGGCGTTCAAAATGGAAAGATTATCAGAGTTAAAGGCCAAGGTCTTCCAAGATACAAGAGTACTTCAATGGGTGATATGTACATCAAATTCCAAATTGAAACTCCAAAACGCCTAGGAATGAAGGCAAAACAGCTTATGAAGGAACTTTCCGATACCCTTGGAGAGAATCCTGCACCAGCTCCAGTGCCTTTTGATAATAATTAAAGGAAAAACTATGGGAACCAAGATTACAGGAATACATGCAATTGAAGAAGCCCTAAAGAACGCTTCTAGAGGCTCTACTCTTTATTTGCTTAGAGGAGACAAAAGAAATGCTTCTTTGGAGATGGAAGCTATTGCAAACGGCAAAACTGCTGTGAAGAAAGTAAGCGACACAGAACTTGCAAAACTTGCTGGAAATACAAACCACAGAGGTGCTGTTCTTGATCTTGGTGCCAAAGCTGCCTCAAGCCAAGGTGGAAGAATTAGAGAAGTCTCTGTGCGTGACTTCTGTGATAGTCTTAAAGATGGTGATAGCGCTTTAGTTCTTGCGCTTGATGAGATTACAGACCCACACAACCTTGGTGCCATTCTTAGGAGTGCAGACCAATTCTCTGCCGCCCTAATTATTGTACCAGAAAGAAGAAGTGCCAGTGCTAATGAGACTGTCATAAGAATTTCCTCCGGAGCGGCTCAATATGTCACCATGTCAACGGTAACTAATCTTGCAAGAGAATTAGAAGTTCTAAAAGAGTATGGTTTTTGGGTCTATGGTGCTGACATGGATGGCAACAATTCCTACAACATGGACTTTTCTGATCGCACTGTCCTAGTAATGGGAAGCGAAGGCAGTGGTGTTAGAACTCTTATAAGAGCAAAGTGTGACCAAATGGTTTCTATTCCAATGAGTGGACACATTGATTCTCTCAATGTGTCCGTTGCTGCTGGTATTCTTATGTATGAATATCGCAGAAAACATCCTGTAGTGGTTACAGATTAATTTTTTAAGCCATTTTATGATTTAGGTGTTTTATTTTCTCAAAGGCACAGTCGCAATTGCTTGACGCTGTAAGTGGAGAGATTGAGATGTACCCATTTAAGGTTGCATCCAAGTCTTCACTGTAGTTTTGAGCACCCTTATAGACTGAATATCCCTCAACTTGATATATATCATTGCCAATATGGTGGAACCTGTCTTTAAAGTAAGGTCCCCCTTGTTTAGTTATAAGGATTTCTTCATGAGGAACAAGAGGAATGTTGATATTGTAGAGATCGTTGTACTTAAACAACTCATTCTTGGTGATAAAATCGTAAATCTTATCTAGGTTTGCTTTAGCAGCATCAAAAGATTCTGCGTCTGTTGAGAACGCCAAAGCCTTCACTCTCATGTAGGAAGCTTCAAAGATTGCGCCAACGGTTCCTGAGTAGGAAATGTCTTCACCAAGGTTCATTCCGCGGTTAATGCCCGAAAAAACAACGTCATAGTTGCGTTTTAGGCCATTAAAACCAAATCTAACACAATCTGCCGGGGTGGAGTCTACGTAGTACCAATCAACGTCATCAAGGATATGAACTTTCTTGGCTTCGTATGGTTTGTGCAGCTCAATGCTATGGCTCTTGCCACTTTGCTCTGTTTTAGGGGCCGCAACTGTTACATTGCCTAATTTCTTGGCCCACTGCGCTAAAATTATTAGGCCTTCTGATTTGTAGCCGTCATCATTTGTAATTAAAATATTCATTTTTTCTCCGTGTCTTGCAGAAAGCTATAGAAACCTATGGGCTATAACCAACCTTCATTGTTTGCTTTGTAAGAAGCAAGTAAGGCATCTGCATCATCAATTAAACTTTGCATTTCTTCAGGGCTGTACACTGTAGCACCTGAAGCACAAGAATGTCCACCACCATGATATCTTTCCGCAAGTTCATTGATTGTTACGAATCTTGATCTAAGTCTTACACGCACAGTGTCATCGGGATTATCTATGAAGGCTAGCCAAATTAAGCTACCTTTGATTTTGTCCATGAAGTTCACGCTGTCGCTGGCTTGCTCTCTTCCTAGATTAAAGCGTTCTTGCATGGCCTTATCTACATAGGTGTAGGCCACTCCGTTGGGGGTGATTTTCATGTTTTCAAGTATACAGGCCTTGAATTTGTAGAAGTTAAAATCCTCAAGATATAGGTGGGCATACAAGGTTTCAGTGTCTATGCCAAAGCCAAGTAGCCAACCAGCTAGTCTGAAGGTCTCGCTGTTGGTTTCTTTGAATTTAAAACGGCCAGAATCGGTGACCATACCTGTAAAAATGTAGGTTGCAACTTCTTTGTTGCATTTTAGTTCTTCTTTGTGAGTGAAAATTAAATCTGCAATCATCTCGCAAACAGAGGACCGCTCATCTTCAACCCAAGAAAGGGTTCCATAAGGCTGAACCTCAATATGGTGGTCAATCTTAATAATTTCTTTTGCCAAATTTAGCTTCTCATTAGAGACCCTATCAAGTGTTGCCGTGTCTAAGACTATGGCAAGTGCTTGCATATAAAAATCATCGCTAACTTGACCATCTTCAGGACCCAGAAAGGACAAATATTCGGAACTGTCATCATTAATGACTCTTATGTCTTTATTGGGAAAAGAAAGCCGTAGTGAAGAACAAAGCCCTTTAGTTGAGCCAATAGCGTCCCCATCTGGGCGGACATGCCTTGAGATAATAATCCTGTCATATTGTTTTATCTTTTCTAGTACAGCTTGTTTTGCTTCAGCACCTATCATGTTGTTTACTCCATTTTTGAATTTGTCATATCATCTAAATCATCAAGCATTTGCATTGCAATTGCCTTGTCTTTGACTGTGGCTCCACTTGCCTTTGCATGGCCACCACCACCATATTTTACTGCTATAGGGTTGATATTAAGCTTTGAAGATCTGAGCTCGCAGGCAACACTGTTGTCTGTATCTTCTGCAAAGTTTACCCAAATATCAACACCCTTAATATCTCCCATGACATTTACATAGGCTCTTGCAGCTGTTGGTGCGTCAAGCTTAAATTCCTTGAGCTCTTCCTTTGTGCTGTAAATGTAGGCAACGTTGTTTTTTGTAAATTTTATTTTAAGAAAAAACTTGGCTCTTATTAAGGCAAAATTAAAATCTTCCGAATAAAGATTGTTGTAAATTTCAGAAGTATCAAAGTTTTTTTTCTTCAAAAATGCAGCTAACTCAAAGGTTCTAGAGCTGGTGCTATC